>CAYSKY010000509.1:2619-3108 GCA_964431425.1 uncultured Burkholderiales bacterium | reverse complement strand
GTGCAGTACCGGCTGGAAAGCGCGCCTGGGACAGACAAGGCGCCCGCGGGCCACTGAACAGCCGCGTCCCGCAACTGAAGGTTCACATGCCTCGCGCCATCCTGCACCGCGAACAGCACCGCACCGACCGTGTCGGCTGGCTGCGCGCGGCCGTGCTGGGCGCCAATGACGGCATTGTTTCCACGGCCAGCCTGATCCTCGGAATCGCGGCCGCGGGCGCGGGCGCGGGCAACGTGCTGCTGACCGGGCTGGCAGGGCTCGTGGCGGGCGCCATGTCCATGGCCGCCGGCGAATATGTCTCGGTGCACTCGCAATCCGACACCGAACAGGCCGACCTTGCACGGGAACGTGCCGAACTGGCCGCAGACCCGGCGGCCGAGCACCGCGAACTCACCGCCATCTACGTGGGCCGTGGACTCGATGCACCACTGGCAGCCCAGGTCGCAACCCAACTCACCGCCCACGACGCACTCGGCGCCCACCTCCGTG
>CAYSKY010000509.1:0-2609 GCA_964431425.1 uncultured Burkholderiales bacterium | reverse complement strand
CTCGGGCATTCGAGTTCATTGGCTGCGCGCCCGGTGCAGGCCGCACTCGCCTCGGCTGCCAGCTTTGCCGTGGGGGCGGCTTTGCCACTGGCGGTAACCTGGCTGGCACCGGGCTCCGTGCTGATTGCGACGGTATCGGTGACGTCATTGGTCTTCCTTGCACTGCTGGGCGCCGTGGCCGCCCGTGCCGGCGGCGCCCCGCTGCTAAAGTCTGTGTGGCGCGTCACCTTCTGGGGTGCCCTCGCCATGGCCGCCACGGCCGGCGCCGGCATGCTATTCGGCCCCATCGCCTAGCCGGCCGGAACGGTCCGGCGCCAACTCGCCGGACATGCATCCCCTGACCGCGTCAATGTGCGGTTTCGCATCCCGGCAGCCCGGTCGCCTGTGCTATCGTGCGCTGCAAAATAACAACAATCGTTCAAGGCACGCATCTCGTTCCGCCGGCGCGGTGAGGCACCGGCAACCACTTGATTCCTGCAGGATCGCGACCCCGACCCGCCAATGGATTGCGCGGCCCGGTGCGCGGTCCGGCGAGAGGCGAACTTCCCATGCAGCATCGCGGTTTCCTGTTCCATTTTCGCGTTCCGACACTGAAGTGCCTTGCCAGCGTGATGCTTTGGTGGGCAGGGCAGGCTTTCGCCCAGTCGGTTCCGGGTGCGCCCCAGGCGACCGGCGCCGTTGCCGGTGACAGCGAGGCCTACATTGCCTTTGGTGCGCCGGCTTCCTCCGGCGGCAGCGCCATCACGGCCTACACCGCAACTTGCAATCCCGGCGCGATCACCGGCAGCAGCAGCACCTCGCCGGTACGGGTGGCAGGCCTCATCAACAGCACGGCCTACAGCTGCAGCGTGGTGGCCGGTAACGCCGCCGGCACGGGCACCGCATCGGCAAGTGTCAGCGTCACCCCGTTGGCGGGTGCCGCGCTGACGCTGATTGGCACGGTGTCTCGCAAAAGCCATAACGCCGGCGGCACGTTCGACATCCCCATCGTCGCCACCGCGATCGACGGCGCTGTCAGCGTGGAACCGCGTGTATTGGGAGGCGGGCATCAGGTGGTGTTTCAGTTCAATGCGCCGGTCACCAGCATCGGCGCCGTCACCGTGGTGGATGACGCGATGGCTGCGGTCGCTTCCAGCGCTGCGGCATCAGGCAGCAATGTGGTGGTCACCATCCCCGTGCTGGCCGACCGCAAGCGCGTGACCGTCACCCTGCCCTCGGTGAACGGCAGCAACATCAATGCCACGGCGTCGCTGGCCTTCATGCTGGGAGACGGCGACAACTCGCGCGCCATCGATGCGCTGGATGTAAGTGCGGCCAAGACCCGCGCCGGCCAATTCACCACCGCCGCCAATTTCCGGCTGGATGTGAATGCCAGTGGCAAGATCAACGCATCCGACATCGCCGCCATCAAGGCACGCACCGGCAGCAACCCGGGCGTGCCGCCGGCCAACCCCATCCTGTTCGTCACGCAGGTACCGACGCTGAACGACTTCGCCAGCCGCGCCTCGACCTTCGCCAACCACAACTCCACCATGGATGCCGTGGCGCGCGGCGGCGACCTGATGATTCGCTACCCCGACGGCACGCTGCGAAACCTCACGCAGGAAGCGGGCTTTGGCATGAGCGGCATGCAGGGCGCAAATGCCATCGCCGTGCGCGAGCCGGCCGTGCACTGGAGCGGCAGCAAGGCCGTGTTCAGCATGGTGGTGGGCGCGCCGACCGCGCAGTACCAGGTGAAGGATTTCTACTGGCAGCTGTATGAAGTCACCAACCTCGCGAAGGGGCAGACCGCCGTCATTACCAAGGTGGCCAACCAGCCGGCCACCTACAACAACATCTCGCCCATCTATGGCACGGACGATCGCATCATATTCACCACCGACCGGCCGCGCGATGGGCAGGCACACCTGCATCCGCAGCGCGACGAGTACGAATCCACCGCCACCGTCACCGGCATCTGGAGCCTCGACCCCGCCACCGGCGATCTGAAAATCCTCAACCACACGCCCAGCGGCGCGTTCTCGCCCACCATCGACAGTTTCGGCCGGGTGATCTTCACGCGCTGGGATCATTTGCAGCAGGACCAGCAGGCAGACGCCGACCGCGCCGATCCCGGCGCGCCGCCAAATGGTTCCTTCAATTACGCCAGCGAAGCGCCCAATGCTGCGGCACTCAACTCGCGCGCCGAAGTGTTCCCGGAAACCCGCGCCGACAGCGTGAGCGCGGTGTTCGGCAACGTCAACGGCTATACCTCGAACTTCTTCACGCCGTGGCAGATGAACGAGGACGGCACTGACGAAGAAACGCTGAACCACATCGGCCGCCACGAAATTTCATTCGGTTTCATTCCCAAGAGTTTTGCCGGCGACGCGGCACTGCAGGACCTGACCAACGACAGCTTCCATGCCAACCAGAAATCGGTACGCATGGATGGCGGCCTGTTCCATCTGCGTGAAGATCCGCTGCGTCCGGGAACGTATTTGGGCATCGTCGCGCGCGAGTTCGGCTCGCTCACGTCCAACCAGATCGCCAAACTCACCGGCGGCCCCAGCGTGAATCCGGAATCGATGACGCTGACCAACGTGACGGTGCCGGATATCGTGGTGAAC
>CAYSKY010000508.1:0-3109 GCA_964431425.1 uncultured Burkholderiales bacterium | reverse complement strand
ATGATCAGGGCGGCGGCCACCACACCGGCGGCAATCTTCAAGCCCGACTGCGCCCGCGCCGCCGGCCACAGCCAGAACAGCAGCGCCAGCGGCAGCGACCACCACAGCGCGACGGCGAAGTCATACAGCGCGCCCAGCCCCAGCACGGGAACGATCACAAGCGGTGAAAACAGCCCCCATTCGCCGTTGAAAATGGTGAGGCCGATGCGCACAAGCGCGTTGAACAGGACGTACATCGCCACGAAAACCACAATGGCGCGAAGGCGGGTGCTGGTGAGTGCAGGAATGATCATGGTGCTCGGGGTCAATGGTGTCCGGTTGGCTGCAGGGTGGGACGGCGCCCCGCGCGGGAAAAACCAGGCGAATCCCGCATTATCGGTGGTTCACCAGCACAAGGCGAGGCCGGCAGGTTACGAACGTCACGAAACTCCGCCTTGCCTGGCAGCCGCCGCCCAACGAAGACGGCAATCAGGCCGTTCCGGCGCCGGAAAGTTCCAGGCGGCTAACCCTTTTTCGGCGAACCGGCGATCAATGGGTAAGCCCCGCGAATTTTCGCGGCATCCACACCGGAGACCACCATGAAAAAGACCCTCCTCGCCATCCTGTTATTGGCCGCTTCACAAGCCCAGGCCATCGGCCATCTTGCCGACCTCACCGTGGTCGATCGCCAGCTCAACCGCACCCTGCCCGTGTACTGGCACGCCGGTCGCGCCTGGGTGGAAGGCAAGCCCGGCAATGAATACCAGATTGTCGTGCGCAACCAGACCGGCAGCGACCTGCTGGCGGTGGTATCGGTAGACGGCGTCAATGTGGTGACCGGCGAAACCGCGGCCCCCGCACAGGGCGGGTATGTCATCGACTCCTGGCGCAACCTCGACATCACCGGCTGGCGCAAGAGCCTCTCGCGCACCGCCGCGTTCTACTTCACCGAGATTGCCGATTCCTACGCTGCCCGCACCGGTCGCCCGGACCATGTGGGCGTGATCGGGGCGGCGCTGTTCCGCCGCAAGCCGGAAGCCGTGACCTACGACGTCGTGCCGGAATACACGCCGCGCCCCTGGCAAAATTCCGCCCCGCCCGCGTCGGCCGCACCGATGCGCGAACGCGCCGAGGCCTCCGCCGCAGACAGTGCCGTGCAGGGCCGCTCCGGCAGCGGCTATTCCAGTCCGGCCCCAACGGCCAAACTGGGCACCGGCCACGGGCGCAGCGAAGTGTCGCGGGTTCGGTCCGTGGAATTCGAGCGCGCCACTGCCAACCCGGAGGAAACCATCACTATCTTCTACGACAGCCGCGCCAACCTGATCGCACGCGGCATCATCCGCGAGCGTCCGTTGCCGCCGCCGCGCGAACCGCAGGCGTTTCCTGGCGGGTTTGTGCCGGATCCGCGCTGGTAGCGAAGCGCTTTGCCAAAACATAGGGATGCCCTCCCCGGCGAAGGCCGGGACCAGGCTCCGCGCTCTATTCGACAATCAAAATTGGCCCCCGGCCTTCGCCGGGGAAGGTGACCGTTTGAATTGCATCAAACATGCTTAGGAGCAGTCGACCGGTCCTGATCGCGAAACCTGCCCGTGCGGTTAAACTCGCGGACAAGATGAATGGTCAAACAGCCAACGATGCGGCCGCGGCGGATGCCGGCGTCAGCGACGAGCAATTGATGCTGCGTTATCAGGCGGGTGATGCCGGCGCCTTCGATGTGCTCTATTCGCGCCACCGCATGGGGCTATACCGTTTCATCACGCGCCAGTGCCGTGTGCACGAACGCGCCGAGGAGATTTTCCAGGATGTGTGGATGAGCCTGATCCAGGCAGCAGATCGTTACCGCGTCGATGCGCAGTTCCGCACCTGGCTGTTCACGATCGCGCACAACAAGCTCATGGACTACTTTCGTGCCAATTCCCGCGCCGAGGCGGTTCTGTACGAAGTAAAGGACGACCAGCCCATCGACGCACCCGGCAGCCGCACCGAGCAGCCGCAGGTGCAGGCGGCTTCGCACCAGGCGGGCGAGGCCATCCTGCGCGCACTGCAATCGCTGCCGGCACCGCAGCGCGAAGCCTTCCTGCTGCATGAAGAAGGTGGCCTGAACGTAGAGGAAATTGCAGCCGCCACCGGCATCAGCTACGAAGCGGCCAAAAGCCGCCTGCGTTATGCCATCGCCAAACTGCGGGAACAACTGGTGGACCATCGATGAACGATCCGCGCAAAACTGCTGACGACATCGCCTTCGAACGCGAACTCGCAGAAGCCTCGAGCGCCTATCGCGCAGCCGATGGCGCAGGCGCCGAAGCGGGCCCGCCACCGGCGATAGATGCCGCCATCCGCGCCGCCGCACGCCGCGCCGTGCAGGCCGGCCCGCGCCCGGCCGACAAACCCTGGCTGCTGCGATTCAGCAAGCCGTTGTCGGTGGCCGCCGTGCTGGTGCTGACCGCCTCGCTGGTGATCGTCATGAAGCAGGAAGCGCCGGATTTCGAGCCGCCTGTTCCCGACAAGGTCGCAAAGATTGCGCTGCCGAAGGAAGCGTTGCAGACCAGGGTGCTGCAAGAGGAAGCGCCGGCAGCGGCAGCACCCGGGACAGCGTTGCCTTCCGTGAGCGTGGCGCCTGCCAAACCGGCACCGGAGGCGCCCGCCTCCACAGCCAGCAAGCGCGCCGCTGACACCAGTACGCGCAGCGCAGGCGGCGGTGAGCGCGCCACCGACAATGCGGCCCCGCCCCCGCCCAAGGTTGCCGGCGCACTGGCCGTGGCGCCACCGGCCTACGCGCCCGCCCTGCCCGCGCCGCCCCCACCAGCTCCCGCGATTGCACCACCGGCGCCCGCTGCCTACGCAACGGCCCGGGAATCCGCCCCGGCGGGACCCGCGCCGGAAGCGGCAAGGCTGGCCGAGCGACGCGAAGCCGCTGCTACCGCCCCGGTCGCACTGGCCAAACGGGAAAGCGTCGCTGACAAGCCGGCAGCGGCGCCTGCACTGCAGGCGAAAGTGGCGGCGGGCGCATCCAATGCCACGGCACTTCGCGACAAGGCCGACAGCGGCCCCGCTCAGTCTGCCGCGCCGGCACCGGCACGCGCAGTGGCACTGGCACCAGCGGCGCCCGCACCGGCCCCCGTCGTAATGG
>CAYSKY010000507.1:0-3112 GCA_964431425.1 uncultured Burkholderiales bacterium | reverse complement strand
GGTTCACCGCGGCGCGAATGGTGCCGGGCTCATCGCCCGCGCCGGTCAACACCATGCCGGCTTTTTCCATGACGCGTTGCGAGGCCACCAGTTCCGGCAGGGTCTGCGCGCAAACCTGTTTTGCGCCATGCCGCGCCGCTTGCGCCATCAATCCCCGAACCGCTTCGGTGGCAAAGCCGCGCCGCTGAAACTCCGGCAGCACGCTGTAGCCCACTTCCACGCAGCCGTTCGGGTCCGGCGCGAATTTAAAGCCGCAGGTGCCGATCACGGTTCGCGCGGGGCTGCGCAGCAGCATGTAGTACATGCGCCACACCAATTCAGCCGGCATCTCGTCGGCCGCGGCCAGCGTCCAGCGGATGGCGGCCTCGTCCAGAAATTCCGGCGGCCATGCCGGCGGCACCGCAGCTTCCAGCGCGCGCGCCAGTTCCGCCGGGCCCGCCAGTTCCGCGCGCAGCACGACACTGTCCGCGCCCAGCAGTTGCAGGCGCGGTGTTTCGATGGTGATTCTGTTCATGATCTTCTCCAGGCAAATGAAAACCCGGGAAGACCCACCAACTCACCCGCAGGCTGAACGCCCTGCGGGCTGACTAGCCGGTCTTCCCGCTCGACGCCGCGAAGGCGCGAATCATGAAGGCGGCAAACATAGGCAACTCCGTTATGGTTTGGGACAACTGACGGCCATTATGGCCCGACTTCAAAGGCAATCTGCTTGCCATTGCCGATCCAAAGGCCCTTGAGACTTTCGCCGCTGAGCGTGGCGCGAATTTTGGGGGCGATCTTGTTGTCACCGCTGGTCTCCTCGACCTCGATCTCGTTCCCCTTCAACTTCCCGAAGAACGAAATCGGCGTACGGTACTTGTCGTAGAAGTAACTGCCGCCGATGCTGCCGTCGGCGCTGCGCTTGCCCAGCCGCAGGGTGATAGGCGCCGTGCCGACCTTGCCGGTCAGGATCTGGTCGTGGGGCACGGCCGGTGCCGGGGCTTTACCTTCACCCAGCAGCAGCACGCGGCCGTAGGGTGTGAGCTGTGATGACAGTTCCTTGATGGTCAGCGCGTTGGCAAAGTCGCCGACCTCGTCCAGCGCCTGCATGGCGTGGTTGCTGCAACGGCCGTAGTAAAAGTTGATGGCATCCTTGCCGATGCGAAACGACTCGCCGTCGATGGTCCGGTATTTCACCGTCTCCGGGTCTTTCATCTGCTTGATGCAGCCCTGATACATCTCGATGGCGGCCTCGGCATCCTCGGGCTCCGGGCTGTTTTCATTGACTTTTGCGCCGCCATTTTTTTCAGCCGCCTTGAGGCCCGCGCGCAGCTTGCCGATCTCTGTATTGATCCGCGCGATCCGCAGTGCCTGCAATTGCCGGTCGAGCTTGTCGCGTCCGGCGGCGGTGACCAGATCCGACAGCAGCAGGCTGCGTCCGGTGGCGGCATCGAAATTGAAACTGCTGTTGCGGTGTTCGCAATAGGCGCCGCAGCCTTCGTAATCCAGCGCCAGCACCAGCAGGCGGTCGTCGTTGCGCACCACCTGGTAATTGATGTCCGAGATGGGCTCCACGCCTTCGGCCTTCTTCTTTTCGCGGATGCCGTCGGCCAGCTTCAGCGGTGCGGCCATGTCGATGATGTCCAGAAACACTGTGTTGTTGATGCGCGCGGCCACCTTCGCGTCGGCGGCCTGCACATAGGGCAGCTTGCCTTTGTACGTGACGGTTTGTACGGCGAGTGGCGCGGCGTGTGGGGCGGTGGCGCCCAGCAGCAGGGCGGGTACAGCCAGGCGGGAGAGGAAACTTGCGTTCATGTGGCGGGTCTGAGAAGGGTCGGCAGAATGGTTGGATGTGCGCCCAGTCTAGCGGTGAATCTGCCGCCTGCAACGCCCACCCATGCAACCTGCCACACCACGGCCACTTTCCGGATTAAAGTATCTGTGCAGCAGCAGGCCGTGCACCCTTCATCGAAACCACCACACGAGGAGATCCTCCATGAGCAAAGCCAAGGACACCAAGAAGGAAGCCAAGAAACCCGCAGCCAAGACGCCGAAAGAAAAGAAGGAAGCCAAGAAGCAGAAAAAGGCCGGGGCAAAGTAAACCCGCGGGGCCCGGCCTGACCCGGCCGGCTCCAGCACAGAAAGCCCAAACCCAAGCATTGGCGAGGCTTCCAGGCTAAAAATGCCTGGAAAAGCGCGCCAATGCTTGGGTTTCGCTTTTTTTCGCGACCGACTACCCCCGACCCACGAACGGCATCTTCGTCGCCATCACCGTCATGAACTGCACATTGGCCGAGAGCGGCAGGCCGGCCATGTGCAGTACCGCATCGGCCACGATCTCCACATCCATCAGCGGTTCCACGGCAATCTCGCCGTTGGCCTGCGGCACGCCTTTGGCCATGCGCGCAGCAAGGTCGGTCATGGCGTTGCCGATGTCGATCTGCCCGCAAGCGATGTTGTACTTACGGCCATCGAGCGAGGTGGATTTGGTGAGTCCCGTGATGGCGTGCTTGGTGGCCGTGTAGGGGGCGGAATTGGGCCGCGGTGCGTGCGCGGAGATGCTGCCGTTATTGATGATGCGGCCGCCCTGCGGGTCCTGGTCTTTCATCAGGCGGATGGCTTCACGCGTGCACAGAAACGGCCCCTTGAGGTTGATGTCCAGCACCGCCTGCAGGGTTTCCAGCGGCAGTTCCTCGATGCCCACAGCCGGCGCGCCGGTGCCGGCGTTGTTGAACAGCAGGTCGAGCCGGCCCCAGGTTTGTTTCACGCGTCCGAACAGATGCGCCACCGAAACCGCGTCGGCCACGTCGGTTTCCACCGCCATCGCCCGCTCGCCCGCACCGGACTCCTCGGCCACCTGACGCAGTCGCTCGCCGCGGCGCCCCGCCAGCGCCACGTACCAGCCGTTACGCAGCAGCGCCAGCGCGCAGGCTTTGCCGATGCCGCTGCCGGCGCCGGTGATGATGGCGATGCGTGATGGGTTCATGGTCTGCTCCGGTGTCGGGATGATTCCCCACTCTAGCAGCCCGCCGATGCGCTTGTGATTAGAATGGTCTTGTCCGAATCAACCTGAAAACCGACCATGAACCCCACACAGCCTTTCCTCCGCAACACCCTGCTTGCTGTCCTGCTG
>CAYSKY010000506.1:0-3114 GCA_964431425.1 uncultured Burkholderiales bacterium | reverse complement strand
AAGGGAGGCAGATCGATTTTTACCGACCGCGCGGCGGGACCTTCGCCGATAACCAAATCCAGCTGAAAATCTTCCATCGCGGGATACAGAATTTCCTCGACGGCTGGGCTCAGGCGGTGAATCTCGTCGATGAACAAAACGTCGTTCGGTTCCAGATTGGTAAGCATGGCCGCCAGGTCACCGGCTCTCTCCAGGACCGGCCCGCTGGTCTGCTTGAGGTTAACGCCCATTTCACGAGAGATGATATGCGCCAGCGTGGTCTTGCCTAGGCCGGGTGGGCCGAACAGCAACGTGTGGTCCAGCGGTTCTTTCCGGGCGCGGGCGGCTTCGATGAAGATCGACAGTTGGTCGCGGATCTTCTCCTGCCCGACATACTCGGCCAGCAGTTTGGGCCGCAGGGCGCGCTCCAGCGCCTCTTCCTGCGGTGACGCCTTGGTGCCTGCAATCAGCCGGTCTTCTTCGATCATGGGCTGATTTTACCGTCCGGACGGGGTTTTTCCGGCTTGCGGCGGATATAGAGCGTCTTTTCCACCCGGGCAATGCGTTTGCCTTCAACGTCCACCACATCAACCGCGAATGTCGGCTCGTACTTCTGCCCGTCGGCGGTGCGGGCCAGTGCCTCGTCGATCTGCGCCTGCGTCAGGTGAAAATCGGCAAAGACAGTCGTCCGTCCCGGCGCAACGAAATCAATCCTCGCGGACTTGTCCCACACCACATAGCCCCGCCCCAGCTGCTTCATCATCATGATCATGTAGTACGGGTCCGTCATGCAGAACAGGCCGCCGCCGAAATGTGAGCCGACGTAATTTCGATTGCGCAGCCCCAGCTTCATGCGCATGCGCACGTGGCGCCAGTCGGGTGCAATGTGCTCGATGTGAATTCGCAGGCCAATAAAAGGCGGCCAGCAATTCATCACATGCCGGAATAATGCCGGGCTGACCTGCAGCCTGCTCCAGAAACCCTGCTTGCTCGACGACATCAGGCTTTCGACAACAACTTGAGTGCCTGACGGATGCCGTCGGAAACGCCCACGTCCTTGGGCAGTTGCTTGATGGCGAACAGCGCTTCCTTCTCGTTGTAGCCGAGCGAGATCAGGGCATTGAGAACATCGCCATTGGACGATGGCGCCTCGGGCGTGCCACCGACCGCGATCCTCACATCGACTTTCAGCTTGTCGCGCAATTCCAGGAGCAGCCGCTCGGCCGTCTTTTTGCCGATCCCCGGCACCTTGGTGAGCCGCCCGCTTTCCTGCATGGTGACCGCTTCCGCGAGGTCGTTCACGCTCATGCCCGACAGCACCGAAAGCGCCACCTTGGGACCGACACCGCTGACCTTGAGCAAGGTACGAAACGTGGCGCGTTCGGCTTGAGTGCCAAAGCCGTAAAGCAGGTGGGCATCTTCACGCACCACCAGATGGGTGAACAGGACCACCGTTTCGCCGGTGCGGGGCAGGTTGTAGAAAGTGCTCATCGGCACATCGATGTCATATCCGACACCGGAGACATCCACCAGCACCTGCGGGGGGGTCTTTTCCAGCAATACACCCGAAATGCGTCCGATCATTTCACCAGCCTCCCACCCTTCACCCGGTAACCGCGTGTGGTCACACCGGCCAGCTCGCCACCGTGCGCGTGGCAGATGGCGCAGGCCAGCGCATCAGCCGCATCGGGACTGGGATAGCCGGGCAATTTCAGCAAGCGCTTGACCATTTCCTGTACCTGTTCCTTTTTGGCGTGACCGTTACCCACCACCGCCTGCTTCACCTGCAGCGCAGTGTATTCGGAAACCGGCAGGTCCCGCGAGACGGCCGCGCAAATGGCGGCGCCCCGCGCCTGCCCGAGCAGCAACGTGGACTGCGGATTGACGTTGACGAACACCTTTTCAACCGCCACTTCATCTGGCGCAAACCGCGCAATCACTTCCTGTACCGAGTTAAGGATGTTTTTCAGCCGGTCGGGCAGCTCGCCGTCTGGCGATTTGATGCAGCCGCTGCTCACATAGGTCAGCGTTGATCCGGTCTTCTCGATGACGCCATAGCCGGTCACGCGCAGGCCGGGATCGAGGCCGAGAATCTTCATTCCGCCACCACAGCATACATGCACGAATCCCGCAATCCACCGTAAGGATCTCTCATGTTCCGGCGAAGTATTCCCTCAAGAACAAACCCGCACCTTTCGGCAACCCTGCGGCTGGGAAGGTTTCGCGGATCGCTGCATATTTCCAGTCGCTTCGCGCCCAGTTCCTTCCACGCGAACTCAACAAGTGCCGTTACCGCCTCCGTGCACAATCCGTGCCCGGCCATGGATGTCCTGACCCAGTAACCGATCTCAAACTTGGGTACGTCCCAATTGATTGTGTGGAAACCACCTTTGCCTGCCAGCCGGCCGGTGGATTTTTCGTGCCATTGGAAATCCAGCATCTCGCGACTTGCCCACTTGGCCTGAGCCTGAATGTGAAAGTCCACCGAACCCTGCAATAGCGGCTCGGGGTGTACCCAGGGCATCCATGGTTTCAATTCATGGAATGACTCGAGTACCGCTTCAAAGGCTTCCGGGCCGTCATCCGCCTTTGCAGCGCGTAGTACCAGCCGCGATGTTTCAATGCTCTCGGGAATACGAAGCTGTAACGCGCTCTGCTTTGCGTCCATCACCCTGCCCGCGAGAGCGGCACAACGCTTGCCATATTCAGGCTTCGTCCATCACCGCGGAGGTGTAGACATCCTGCACGTCGTCAAGCGACTCCAGCACGTCCAGCAACTTTTGCATTTTCGCGGCATCGTCGCCCGCCAACAAGGTTTCCGTGTTGGCTTTCATGGTGACTTCGCCGAACTCCGCCTTGAATCCCGCCTTTTCAAGCGTGGCCTTGATGGCCGCGAACTCATAGGGACCGGTGATGACTTCCAGCGAACCGTCATCGTTGGTGGTGACATCTTCCGCGCCGGCATCCAGCGCCGCCTCCATTAATTTGTCCTCGTCAGTACCGGGCGCAAACAGCAGCGTGCCGCAATGCTTGAACAGGAACGCGACGGAGCCGTCGGTGCCCATGTTGCCGCCATACTTGGAAAAGGCATGGCGGACCTCGCCGACGGTACGCACCCGGTTGTCCGTCATGCAG
>CAYSKY010000505.1:0-3119 GCA_964431425.1 uncultured Burkholderiales bacterium | reverse complement strand
GCTGTGGCAGTGGGGCGCGCTCGACTTTGCGGGCGGTACGGTGGTTCACATCAACGCCGGTGTCGCTGGCCTCGTCGCCGCCTACATGCTGGGTAAGCGTATCGGCTTCGGCAAAGAAGCACTGACGCCCCATAGCCTGACGATGACCATGATCGGCGCGTCGATGTTGTGGTTCGGCTGGTTCGGGTTCAACGCGGGCTCCGCACTGGAAGCTGGCAACTCCGCCACCCTCGCGTTCATGAATACCTTCCTGGCAACGGCCTGTGCAGTGATGTCCTGGACGTTTGCGGAGTGGGTGCTCAAGGGCAAGCCTTCCATGCTTGGCGCTGCATCCGGCGCCGTCGCGGGCCTGGTTGCCATCACACCAGCGGCCGGTAACGTCGGCATCCCCGGCGCATTTGCCATCGGTGCCGCGGCAGGCGTGGTCTGTCTGTGGGGTGTAACCGGTCTCAAGCGCATGCTGAAAGCAGACGACTCGCTGGACGTTTTCGGCGTACATGCCCTTGGTGGTATTCTCGGCGCCCTGCTGACGGGTGTGTTCAATTCACCCGATCTGGGCGGCCCTGGTTTCCCGAACAACTGGTTTGAAATGAAACCCGGGTTCGAGTCCATTGGCGCGCAAGTGCTGATCCAGGCAAAGGCGGTTGGCTTGACCGTGGTATGGTCGGCCGTGGTTGCCGCCGTGTCGCTCTTCATCGTGAAAATGGTGGTTGGCCTGCGTGTCCCGGAAGACGAGGAACGCGAAGGTCTGGACATCACCTCGCACGGCGAGTCTGCTTACAACTAGCCGTCTGGTAGTCGTTCGGCGGCCCGTTTCAGGAGCTGCCAAACAAGGAAAAGGGGCGCCGCTTGGTGCCCCTTTTTCTTTCTCGATCTGCGCAATCACAGCCGGCAAGTTGAATTTCCCGCAGCGACACCCATATTGTTGATTGCTTTACTCAACTATTGCCCGGCCTCTGAGGGGCAAGCTATACTGTTCGGCCATTTTCTTGAGCTCCTTGATGAACCAGCGCGACACCCATTTGCCGATGCCTGATGTGCAAGGCTTGGCGGATACCCGCCAGCTTGCGATCGACCGGGTGGGCATCAAATCACTGCGCCACCCGATCCGGGTACTGGCAGAGAATGGCGTCGTCTCGCATACCGTTGCCACTTTCAACATGAGCGTCCGGCTGCCGCATCACGCCAAAGGGACGCACATGTCGCGATTTGTCGAGATCCTCGCCGCAAACAACGAGCCGTTCAGCTGGCGTTCGATGGCCACACTTTTGGAACACATGGTTGCACGCCTGCAGGTCTCCGATGGCGGTATCGACGTGGAGTTTCCATTTTTCATTGAAAAGGCAGCCCCGATCTCGGGCGTCAAGTCGCTGCTAGACTACCAAGTTACTTTGTCGGGCGAAATCAGCCACGGCAAAACACGGATCACGACCAAAGTGGTGGTGCCGGTCACCAGTCTTTGCCCCTGTTCCAAGGAAATATCCGCCTACGGGGCGCACAACCAGCGATCCCACATTTCCATCTCGGTGCGCACACCCGATGCAATTGCGATTGAAGATGTGGTTCGCATTGCCGAACAGCAGGCTTCAGCCGAACTCTACGGGGTGCTGAAACGACCGGACGAAAAATTCGTCACCGAGCGCGCCTACGAGAATCCAAAATTTGTGGAAGATCTGGTGCGCGATGTTGCCGCGTCGCTTAATGACGATGCGCGCATTGAAGCGTACACAGTGGAATCCGAGAACTTTGAATCCATCCACAACCACAGTGCGTTTGCCGTGATCAGCCGGGATAAAACCGCGGATTGAGCGCGAACAGACCGGCATATCCGCCGGCTGCCACAACACCCGGGACCCGCCATGCGCGGGTTTCGGTTTTTTTGAAGCGGCTCTCCCGCCTAGAAGCGCTTGGTCAACACCAGGTTGGCGCCGTCGCGCGTCATTTCGGTACGGCTGAGAAAACTCATGCCCAACAGCGCACTTTCGAGGCCCGCCTCCAATACCACCGCATCGACCTGAAACAGCGTGATGTCACCGACGGTCACGGTATCCGCACGGGTGCGGAAAGCCGCCGCCTGACCGTTGGCAGTCTGCACCGCCCCGCGCTCACCTTTGAGGTAGTCGATGCCCGCGGCACGGGCCACACTCGCGGGCAGCGTGACGGTGGTCGCACCGGTATCCACGAGAAAACGGGTGCTCTTGCCGTTGACCTGGCCGATGATCCAGTGATGTCCCTGACCATCGGGGGCGATGGCCACGCGAGCGGGGCCGGATCCGGACGGGGTTGCAAAATGCTGCCCGATTTCAAGGGTTTCCCGCCGGCCGTCAAACTCGAGTATTGCGCGCTCGGCCGTGGTGGACACCAGCAGCACACCTTCAGCCGTCTTTTGTCCGGCCGAGATGGTGCGCGGCGGTGCACCGTCGATGACAACCACGGCCTTGCCAGGGAACAGTCCGACGACGGTTACCTTCGTGGCGGCGGCCGGTACCGAATGGACGGTGGCGGCAGCCAGCGATGCAAAGATAAAATGCCGCATGAAACCAGTCGCCATTTTCGTGTTTTCACCAGGTGAGGGTCCGGGTTATTGTGCCAGCTTTCTCGAACGGCATTCGATTCCCTGGACAGTGTTCCAGATCGATGCCGGTGACCCGGTGCCAGTCGACCACGACGCCCTTTCTGGTTTGGTGCTGATGGGCGGACCGATGAGCGCCAATGACCCGACGCCGTGGAATGCACCGTTGCTACAACTGATTCGTGCCGCCTTTGACGCCGGAAAACCCTGCATCGGCCATTGTCTGGGCGGTCAGCTCATGTCGCGGGCGCTGGGCGGCACGGTCACGATCAATCCCGTCAAGGAGATCGGCTGGAACCCGGTGTATGTCGAGGATGGCGCGGCCGCCCGCGAGTGGCTGGGTGCCGATCTCGCCGGCCCGCATCCGGTCACCACCTTCCAGTGGCACGGTGAGACGTTTTCCATCCCCGCCGGTGCAACCCGCATCCTGCGGGGCGAGGCCTGTGCCAACCAGGCATATGTGATCGGCAACTCGCTCGGCATGCAGTGCCACGTGGAGATGACGCCGGCCATGATCGAATCGTGGTGTGCGGACTGGGCTTCAGAG
>CAYSKY010000504.1:0-3121 GCA_964431425.1 uncultured Burkholderiales bacterium | reverse complement strand
CCAGCATGCAAGTCGGCCCGCCGCTTGCGGTCGTCAGCGGCGCCAGGCTGGCGGTGCGCACGCCGCGCAATGCGGCTTCACCGAATACCGCCAGCGGGCTTGCGTAGACCAGCGTGCTCTTGAGGATTTCGCCGCCGGCACCCACCTGCAGCGCAACTTCCGCCGCGCCTTCGATACCGCGTTCGCGTGCGTTCTCCGGAAACTCGATACTGGGCCGGGTGCGCCAGGCGCGTGCGCCGGGCGAAGCGGCCGCCTTGCCCGGCGCCACCGTCGTGCCGGCATCCTTGGCCACGGAAACCGATACGCTGGGTTTGCCCCGCTCTTGGGAAAACCACACCACGAATGACTGCTGCTGCGCCACCGGCGCGCACTCTGCCTCGGAAATCGACGGACGGAAACGCCACAGCGCCAACACCTCCTTCACCGCCTCGATGTATTTTTCGCGGCCCGGCGCCGGGGATATCTGCGCCTGTTCCAGCGTCCCCTGGCGGCTCACGGTGCCGCTGACGCGGATCTCGGCTGCGGTGGGATCGCCGGCGGCCAGTGCGGGATAAGCCGGCGCAATGACCAGCACCGGCCGCGCCGCCACGTCCTGGCCGGAAAGCGGTCGCGCAGTCTGGGCCAAGGCGGCAGTGCAGGACAACAAAAGACCGACAGCAACAATAACTCTCATGGTTCACCTCATCTTGGAAAGGAGAGACCGGCAGTTCCTGCCGGCACGCTCAGCGGCTGGCGCGGCGCATGACTGATACGCGCCAGACGGCCCCGCCGATGTACTGTACATCCAAGCAGCCCGTTCGGCACGCATGCTTCACCGCTTCCATAGCGCACGTACCTGCCGGGCGCTGATCGCGCAACAGTATCGCGACTAAACAACAAACTCAAGCCCTGGCGCGGCTCTACAGGCATTTTTGGCCTGTGAGCCGCGCCAGGGCTTGAGTTTGGCATCGCGGATGAAGACGGGAGCAGTCGCGGGCAGCCGACTGCCTCGCTATGTGCGCTACCACACCGACGCCGCATCGCGCTGCAGGCAGAATTCGGCAATCTCGGTAGTGCGCCATCGCATTGCCACACTTGGCATGACAGCCGCCCTGCATAACCCAATCGAATGACCACATGACGCGCTGCTTCGCCACTCACGACCGCCCACCAGCACCTCCCCGGACCATTGCGCCCCCGCGTGGCGGCGCTTGACGATTTCCGGCCGCATCATTGCCGCCTTTGTCGCCGCCATCGTGATGGTGGCCGCCTCCATCGGCGTTTCGTTCTGGGCCTTTGAAAAAACCGAGGATGCGGCCGACGCACGCCGCCACACCTACACCGTCATCATCAGCGCCACACGCCTGATGTCCGAGTTGCGTGACGCCGAGGTCGGCCAGCGCGGCTACGCGCTGACGGGCGATGACGCCTTTCTTGCGCCCTACTCGGCCGTCAGCGGTGTGGTCAGCGGACATTTGCAGGAATTGCTGAAGCTCGCCCGCGAAGATGATGGTCGGCGCCATCTCGACGCGATGGTGCCGCTTATCGAGGCCAAGCTTCGCGAAATGGCACGGGTCATCGAACTGCGCCGTGAGGGCAATGTGCCGGAGGTACTGGCGACCGTGGCACGCGGCAATGGCCGGTTGCTGATGGACGCACTCCGCCTGCAGATGGGCGACTTCCTCGTCTTGCAGGACAACAAGTTCCGGCAGGACGAGAAGGCGTTCCAGTCGACCATGCACTTCCTGTTTGTCGTGTTGGTCGGCACCAGCTTGTTGACCTTCCTTGTGGCAGCATCCTTTGCCTGGCTGGTCTACCGCGAAATGCGCCACCGCATCAGTGAACTGGTGCACGCCGAAACACGCTCGTTGCTGTCGGCCCAGGAGTCGGTCAACCAGCAACTTGAAATGGCCAACGCTTCACTACGACTGTCCGAGCAGCGCCTGGCTGTCACGCTCAATTCCATCGGCGACGCCGTCATTTCGACCGACGCCGAAGCGCGTGTGGTCATCATGAATCCGCTGGCGGAACAGTTGACCGGCTGGCCCCGGGAAGATGGGATTGGCCGGCAGGTGGAGGAGATTTTCCGGATCATCAGTGCGGCAACAGGGCTGCCTTCCAAGGTTCCGGTCAAGGATGCCCTTGCGCATGGCACCATCCAGGGGCTTGCCAATCACACCAAGCTGATTGCGCGCGATGGCACCGAACGGGACATCGCCGACAGTTGCGCGCCCATCCGCGAGGAAAATGGCCCGGTGGTGGGCGCGGTACTGGTGTTTCGGGACGTCACAGAAGGAAGGCAACTCGACCAGGCACTGCAGCAAAAGAACATTGAACTGGCGCAGGCGATCGTGGTGGCCGATCGCGCCAACCACGCCAAGTCGGACTTCCTGTCCAACATGAGCCACGAACTGCGCACGCCACTCAGCGCCATCCTCGGTTTTGCGCAATTGATGGAATCCGGCACGCCAGCCCTGACACCCGGGCAGAAGCGCAGCATCGAGCAGATTCTGCAGGCCGGCTGGTACCTGCTGGAACTGATCAATGAAATCCTCGATCTTGCGCTGATCGAATCAGGCAAGCTGTCGCTCTCGCTGGAACCCACGTCCCTGCCCGAAGTCATGCGCGAGTGCCAGGCCATGATTGAACCGCAGGCGCAAAAACGCGGCATTGCCGTCGCCTTCCAGCCTTTCGATGTGCCCTACTTTGTCCGCGCTGACCGGATGCGCGTCAAACAGATCCTGATCAACCTGCTGTCCAATGCCATCAAGTACAACCGGCCGCAGGGAAGCGTTACCGTCGACTACGCCATCGACGCCACCGGCCATATCCGCATCTTTGTACGAGACACCGGCAGCGGGCTGGCGCCGGAGCAGCTCTCGCAGCTGTTTGAACCGTTCAACCGCCTCGGGCAAAGTTCCGGTGGCGAAGAAGGTACCGGTATCGGGCTGGTGGTGAGCAAGCAGCTGGCCACACAGATGGGGGGTCGCATCGGTGTGGAAAGCACGGTCGGCACCGGCAGCGTTTTTTGGGTGGAGCTGCCGCTGACCATCGACCCGCGTTCAACCGGAAGCATCCCCCCGGTGATCATCGCGCGGCCGGTTTTGCCTGCGGATGGCAAGACCAGCTGCCTGCTGTATGT
>CAYSKY010000503.1:0-3123 GCA_964431425.1 uncultured Burkholderiales bacterium | reverse complement strand
GTGGCGGCCTTATCGTCCGGCACGCCAGCGCGCGCGAAGCGATACCTGCGCTTGCCGCCGAACTCAAGGTGGACGCGGTGTTCACCAACGAAGACTACGAACCGGCGGCGGTGGCGCGCGATGCGGATGTGGCCGACGCGCTGCACGCACAGGGGATCAGCTTTGAAGCCTTCAAGGACGCGGTGATCTTTGCCAAGGACGAAGTGCTGACCCAGGTCGGCGGTACGTATTCGGTCTTCACCCCCTACAAGAATGCCTGGCTGAAGAAGCTCGACGATTTCCAGCTCAAGCCCTATCCGGTTGAGAAATACGCCGGCCGCCTCGCGAAGCCAACAAAATCCGTGCCGCTTCCAACGCTCGCGGCCATCGGCTTTGAAACCTCCAACCTGCGCGCGCTGGGCATCGTGCCGGGCGTGTCTGGCGCCCAGAAACTGCTGGCCGATTTCGTGCCGCGCATGAATGAATACAAAACCGCGCGTGATTTTCCGGCGGTCAAGGGCGTGTCCTATCTGTCGGTGCACAATCGTTTCGGGACGGTGTCGGTGCGTGAGCTGGCGGCCATCGCCCACGCCGAAACTTTGCGCGGCAAGAATATCGGTGCCGAAACCTGGCTGGGCGAGCTGATCTGGCGCGATTTCTATTTCCAGATCATTCACCACCACCCGCACGCCGCCACTGCCGCCTTCCGGCCCGAGTACGACGCCATCAATTGGCCCAATGACGAGGCGCTATTTCGCGCCTGGTGTGAGGCGCGTACCGGCTACCCGATCATCGATGCCGCCATGCGGCAACTCAACCAGACCGGCTATATGCATAACCGCCTGCGCATGATCGTCGCCAGCTTCCTGACCAAGGACCTGCTCGTCGACTGGCGCCGGGGCGAACAATACTTTGCCGACCAGCTCAATGACTTTGATCTCGCCGCCAACAACGGCGGCTGGCAGTGGGCTGCCTCCACCGGTTGTGACGCGCAGCCCTACTTCCGCATCTTCAATCCGGTGACGCAATCCGAGCGCTTTGATCCGCAGGGAAAATTCATCCGCCGCTACCTGCCGGAACTGGCCAAGGTTCCCGACAAATTCATCCATGCGCCGTGGACACTGCCGCCGCTGGAGCAGCAGGCGCGCGGGGTGGTGATTGGTCGCGATTACCCGGAGCCGGTGGTGGACCACGCGGTGCAGCGCGATCGGGCGCTGGCGATGTACAAGGCGGTGAAGGGCGGCTGAAGCCGCCCCTATACTCAGCCGATGCAAACCGCCGACGTTGTTATTCTCGGTGCCGGCATTGCCGGTGCTTCCGCCGCAGCCCATCTGGCACCGCACGCGAGAGTGATTCTCATCGAGGCCGAGGAACATCCGGGCCGCCATGCCACGGGGCGCTCGGCCGCCATGTATTTTGAAACCTACGGCAATCCGGCGGTGCGGGCGCTGGTGCGCGCCGGTCGCGCGTTTCTGTTGTCGCCGCCGGCCGGGTTCGCCGCCACGCCGCTGATGACGCCACGCGCGGCGCTGTTCATCGCCACCGAATCGCAGCGCGCGCAATTGCTGGCCATGCGCGACGACCCGTTGATGGCCGCCGTCACCGCACCGCTACCACTCCAGGACGCCTTCGCGATGGTGCCAATACTGCGCCAGGAACGGATTGCCGAAACGCTGATTGACCATTCCGGCTTTGAAATGGATGTGGACGCGCTGTTCCAGGGTTTCCTGCGACAGGCAAAGGCGGCGGGAACCACCTTGATCACGGATGCCGGTTTTGACGGCGCGATCGCCTATGTCGGCGGACGTTGGGAAGTCAGCACCCGGCAGGGGACGTTCGCCTCACCCGTGCTGGTCAATGCCGCCGGCGCCTGGGCGGATTCGGTGGCCATGTGCGCGGGCGTGGCGCCCATCGGCCTGCAGCCGTTGCGGCGAACGGCACTCATCATTCCCTCGCCGCAAGGCATCGAGACACGGGCCTGGCCGATGGTGATCGACGCCGACGAGCAGTTCTATTTCAAACCCGAGGCCGGCAATATTTTGCTGTCGCCCGCCAACGAGGATGCCTCGGCACCTTGTGATGCCGCACCGGACGAGCTTGATATTGCAATCGCCGTGGATCGATTTGAAACCGCCACCACGCAGAAGGTGGACCGCATCCTGCATCGCTGGGCGGGCCTGCGCAGCTTTGTGGCCGACCGCACGCCGGTGGTGGGCTTTGCACCGGATGCGTCCGGCTTTTTCTGGCTGGCCGGGCAGGGTGGCTACGGTATTGAAACCTCGCCTGCCATGGGCGAGTTGACCGCGAGCCTGGTGCGCGGCCTGGGCACACCCGGTGCGCTGGTGGCGCATGGCGTGGACGCAGCGGCTTTGAGTCCTGCGCGCTTGCGCCCCGCCACATAAGGCCTGCTGCGTACAATGCCAGGCAAGCCCGCAGTTTCCCGATCACGAACTTCCGACGGAGCCTGGCCATGAGTGGATTGCTGTTCAAGAACGCCCGCGTCTTCGACGGGGTGAATGCCGATTGCGCCGAGGGCATGTACGTGCGGGTGGTGGAGGGCCGCATCGCCGAGATTTCCGCCCAGCCCATCGCAGCGGGTGATGCACAGGTGATCGACGCCGGCGGCGGCACGCTGATGCCGGGCCTGATTGACGCGCACATCCACGCCTTTGCCAGCGATGTCTCGGTGGCAAAGATTGAAACGCTGGGCGAGGCCTATCGCACGGCCCATGCTGTGCGCATGCTCAGCCATGCCCTGCAGTGCGGCTTCACTACCGTGCGCGATGTGGGCGGCGGCAATTATTCGTTGTACCGCGCGCTGGCCGACGGCCTCATCAGCGGGCCGCGTTATCTTTATTCCGGCAAGGCACTGTCGATGACCGGCGGCCACGGCGACATGCGCACCATCGAAGAACGGCCACGCTACCAGGCGCTGTGCGGCTGTGGCAGCGGGTCGCTGTTCAACACGTTCTCCGTCATCGCCGACGGCGTGCCGGAAGTACTCAAGGCCGTGCGCGAGGAACTGCGGCAGGGCGCGCATTGCATCAAGATCATGGGCTCGGGTGGCGTGGCCTCGCCCACCGACCCGATCTGGATGAACCAGTACCGCGAGGACGAGATCCGCGCCATCGCGAGCGAGTGCGC
>CAYSKY010000502.1:0-3124 GCA_964431425.1 uncultured Burkholderiales bacterium | reverse complement strand
GTCGTAGAGCGTGATCATCTGGCCGTTGACGCCGGCCTCCAGTGCACAGGCACGGCCGCCGGCGCGGATGTGCTCGCGCACCAGCGCGTGCTGTGGGTTCATGGTCACGTAGCAAAGGCTCTTGGCCTCGGTATCGGCCGACATCTTGATCACATTGGGGTCGTCGGCGTTGAGCACCGCGCAGTCCTTCGCCACTTCGACGATGATGCGTTTCACCTCAGCCAGTTGCTCCAGCGTATCGATGCCCTTCATTCCCAGATGGTCGGCCTCGATGTTGAGGACCGCACCGACATTCACATACGGCACGCCCATGCCGGCACGCAGCAATCCGCCGCGGGCGATTTCCAGCACGGCGATGTCGATCTGCGTATCCGCCAGCACCATGCGCGTGGCCACGGGACCGGTCATGTCGCCTTCCACAGTCCGCTGGCCGTCGATGTACACGCCGTCGGTGGTAGTCAGACCCGGCGTGTAGCCCGCCATCTTGGTGATGTGCGCCAACATGCGTGAAGTGGTGGTCTTGCCGTTGGTGCCGGTGATGGCCGCAATCGGCACGCGCGATGGCGTGCCCGAGGGGAACAGCATGTCGATCACCGGCCCCGCCGCGTCGCGCGGCGTGCCTTCGGAGGGCGCCACGTGCATGCGAAATCCGGGGGCTGCGTTGATCTCACAAATGCCGCCGCCGACTTTCTTGTAGCTCTCGGTGATGTCGGGAATCAGGAAATCCACGCCGCCCACATCCAGGCCGATGGCGGTCACGGCACGCACCGCCATGTCGCGGTTGTCGGGGTGGATCACATCGGTCACATCGGTGGCGGTGCCGCCGGTGGAAAGATTGGCGGTGGAACGCAGCATCACCACCTGGCCCTTGTCCGGAACTGAATCGGGCGTCATGTTCACGCGCTCCAGCATCATGTCGGCCTGCTCGTCGAGGTTGATGCGCGTCATCACCTTTTCGTGGCCCACGCCGCGGCGCGGATCCTGGTTCACCACCTCTACCAGCTGCCGCACGGTGGAGGCGCCATCGCCCACCACGTGGCCCGGCGTGCGGCGGGTGGCGGCGATCAGTTCGCCATTTACCACCAGCAGCCGGTGATCATCGCCGGTGAGATAAGTTTCGACGATTACCGACGAGGAATGCTCCTGGGCAATGGCAAAGCCCTTGCGCACTTCATCCTCGGTGGTGAGGTGAATCGAAATGCCACGACCGTGGTTGCCGTTGTAGGGCTTGGTCACCACCGGGAAGCCGAGGCGTTTTGCCGCCGAGACGGCACGGTCGGCGCTGCGCACCAGTTCCTGACGCGGCACCGGCAGCCCGCGCGCGGCGAGGATCTTGTTGGTCTCTTCCTTGTCGCCGGCCAGTTCCACCGCGATATAGCTGGTGCGGCCGGTGACGGTGGCCTGGATGCGCTGCTGCCATTTGCCGTAGCCCAGCTGGATGAGCGACTGGTCGTTCAGTCGCAGCCAGGGGATGCCGCGTGCTTCGGCCGCGCGCACCAGCGAGGCGGTGGACGGACCCAGCGCACGGCGCTGCGCATAACGGATGTATTCGTCACGGGCTGCGGTCCAGTTCCAGTCGGACGGCACCACGCCTTCCGGCTGCAGGTTTTCCGGGAGCAGCGAGCAGAGCAGCTTCATTGCCAGCTCGCCCGCCTCGATGCCTTCATCGCGCTGGGCGTATTCGTACACCACTGTGTACACGCCGGGACGGTCGGTGCTGCGGGTCTTGCCGAAGGTGACGTCTTCACCGGCAATGTTCTGCAGTTCGATGGCGACGTGCTCGAACACATGTCCCAGCCAGGTGCCTTCGTCTTCCAGCATGCGTCGGATGAAGCCGCCGGGCTCGCGATAGCTGCAGCCGTGTTCCTTCAGGCTGGGCAGCGCCTCGATGAGCTTCATCACGTATGCCGTACCGAGCTTGGCAGTCGGCCAGGCTTCCAGCGCACCCAAGTCCAGGTCCAGCTTGATGACCGGGAAGTGGGCGTACAGCGACGGTCCAACGTAGACCGATCGATCCAGAATGCGCATGGCGAGTCTCCCTTTCGCGTACGGCGGTGATGACTAACGGTTCATGGTCCTGCGGGTGCGGGTATTTCTTATGTCTTGGTTATCGTTTGCCGCCAAGCGTGCCGGCGGACGCCTTGCGGGTGTGCAGGTTGTAGGTGGCGCCCGCGACGAGGATATGCACCACCACGCCCAGCATGCACACCGGCTGGCCTTCCTGCACCCGGTCCATCGACGAGAACTCCATGCCGGAGGCGTCAATGACGGTGATGCCGCCGCTGCCCACGACCTCGATGGTATTGTCCGGCCCGATGAAGGCGGCCGTATCTTCGTCCAGCCCGAGGCCGACGGCAAACGGGTTGTAGGCCAGCGCCGCCAGCAGGCGGCCCATGCGGTCGCGCTGGCGAAAGTGCTGGTCGATCACGAAGCGGTTGGTAAGGCCCAGGCCCGGCGCCAGCCGCACACAGCCCGCCACCGGGCTGGAGCCCTCTTCACCAAACGCGATCATGTGTTCGGAAATAAACGCCGCCCCCGCGCTGGTACCGGCCATGTGCACACCCGCCGCATTCATGATGCGCAGCGCCTTGGCCACCGAGGTGCCGCCGAGGATGGTGGACAGGCGCAGCTGGTTGCCGCCGGTGAAGAACACGCCGGTGGCCGACTCGAGTCGTTCGATGCGTCCTTTTTCCTCGCCGTCGCGGCGCGTATCAAAATCCATGGCGCTGACCCGCTTCACGCCGATGTCGGTAAAGATGCGCTCGTAACGCGCCCCGGTATCGCTGAGCTGGCTGGCCGTGGGAATGACCACGATATCGGCCTCGCGGCCGCCGGCCAGCGACACGAAGCGCGTCAGGATGTCCCGTGAATTCTCTTTTTCTTCTGCGCCGCCGATGGGAATGATCCATCCACGTTCAGCGCCCTCCACTACCTTGCTTGGCATTGCCTGTTTCTCCCGCGTTCAACAGGCGTCATGATGCCATTGCGGCGGGCGGAACGCGGAAACGCGTCGCCGGGGAAAGACGTGCGCAGCCGTGAAAATTGGCAAGACAAAATGGTGAAACCCCAGCATTGGCGGGCCTTTCCGGGCATTTTCACGCCGGGAGCCGCACCAATGCTGGGG
>CAYSKY010000501.1:0-3127 GCA_964431425.1 uncultured Burkholderiales bacterium | reverse complement strand
GATACATGCCCAGGTCATCGAGCTTCACAATGCCCGCCACCAGTCCGTACACTCCTACCGTCATCAGGATCGCGATCCCCACCAGCACCGTCACCTGCTGCGCAAAACCGGCGGTGGCCACGGTGCCCAGCGCGATGACAATGATCTCGGCCGAGAGAATGAAATCGGTGCGTACCGCACCCTTGATCTTTTCCTTTTCCAGCGCCACCAGGTCAATGTCCTGGTTGACCAGCGCTTCCGACAACTCGCGGTGGTGCGCCTCATCTTCCTGTTTGCTGTGCAGGAACTTGTGCGCGAGTTTCTCGAAGCCTTCGAAACACAGGAACGCGCCGCCCATCATCAGCAGCGGCGTAATCAGCCAGGGTGCGGCTGCGCTGATGAGCAATGCCGCCGGCACCAGGATGGCCTTGTTCTTGAATGAACCCTTGGCCACGGCCCACACCACCGGCAGTTCGCGGTCGGCTTTGACACCGGCGACCTGCTGGGCATTGAGCGCGAGATCGTCGCCCAGTACGCCGGCGGTTTTCTGGGTGGCGACCTTGGTCATCACCGCCACGTCGTCGAGCATGGTGGCGATATCGTCTAGCAGGGCAAGCAGGCTGGAGGCCATGGCGATTCCGTGAAAACAGTTGGAAAGGTGCAGCTAGGGCTGGTGAAAATTGCCAAACTCCAGCACTGGCGGGGCTCGCAGGGCAAAAATTGTCGGGAAGCCGCGCCGGTGCTGGAGTTTGGCCTTTGAGTGCTAGGCTGGCACGTCGTTCAATACGCCATCCGCCAGCACATAGCGCCGCTGCATGCGCGCCGCCAACGAAGCATCGTGTGTGACCATCACCAGCGCCGTATTGTATTTCGCGTTCAGCCGCATGATCAGATCAAACACATGGTCGGCGGTGTTGCGGTCGAGGTTGCCGGTGGGCTCGTCGGCCAGCACGCAGGCCGGCTGCGTGACCAGCGCGCGCGCCACCGCCACCCGCTGGCGCTCACCGCCCGACAACTCGCCCGGTTTGTGGGTAACGCGATGCGACAGCCCGACTTCATCGAGCATTTCTGCCGCACGGGCCTTGGCATTGGCGGTGGATTCGCCGCGAATCGCCAGAGGCATGGCCACGTTCTCCAGCGCAGTGAACTCCGGCAACAGATGGTGGAACTGGTACACAAAGCCCAGCGCCTTGTTGCGCAGGTTGCCTTGCGCGGTGGGCGAAAGCTGATCGATGCGCTCGCCCGTCAACAGTACTTCGCCACCGGTGGGCGCATCGAGGCCGCCGAGGATATGCAGCAGCGTACTCTTGCCGGAGCCGGACGCACCTACGATGGCGATGGTTTCCCCCGCCAGCACGGTCAGGTTCACATCGCGCAGCACGTGCACCGGCGAATCGCCCTGGCGGAACGATTTGGCGAGATGGGAGCAGGTGATGACGGGTGCGCTCATTCGTACCTCAGCGCTTCGGCCGGGTTGACCCGCGAGGCGCGCCAACTCGGGTACAGCGTGGCTGCCAGCGCCAGCAGCAGTGAAATCACCGCCGTAGACCAGACATCGTTCCAGCGCAGATCGGACGGCAACTCGGAGAGGAAATACACCTCCGGGCTCAGCACCTTGAAGCCGGCCACGCGCTCGATCAGCGGCACCACCACATCGATATTGAGCGCCAGCAGCACGCCTGCGCCCACGCCGATGAGCGTGCCGATCACGCCGACAATGGCGCCCTGCACCACAAACACTTTCATGATCATGCCGGGCGAGGCGCCCAGCGTGCGCAGGATGGCAATGTCAGGATGCTTGTCGGTGACCACCATCACCAGCGTGGAAACCAGATTGGAGGCGGCCACGGCGATGATGAGCGTGAGGATGATGAACATCATGCGTTTTTCGATCTGTACCGCGCGAAAGTAGGTGGCGTTCTGGCGCGTCCAGTCGGTGACATAGCCGTCGATCTTCAGTGAACTCGAGAGCGCCTGCGCAACTTCGGGCGCGCGGTCGGTGTCCGCCAGTTTCAGGCGCAGGCCGCTGACGTTGTCACCCAGCTGATAGAGCACCTGCGCGTCCTTCATGTGGATGAGCGCGAGGTTGGCGTCGTACTCGTAATGCCCCGAGCTGAACACGCCCGACACGGTAAAGCTGCGCAGGCGCGGCACCATGCCGGCTGGCGTGATGGTGCCCTGCGGGGTGATGAGTTGCAGCTTGGTGCCCGCCGTCACACCCAGTGCGCGGGCCAGCGAGGCACCGAGGATGATGTTGTATTCCCCTGCCACCAGCGATTTCATGTCGCCGCCCTTCATGTCGCGGCTGAAGTCCGCCACGGCATTTTCCTGGTCGGGCAGCACGCCGCGAATCACCACGCCGCGCACATTCGAGGCATAGGCAAGCAGGCCCTGCCCCTGCACAAAGGGCGCCGCCCCCACCACGCCGGGAGTCTTGGCAAGGCCCGCCAGGGTCGGCTGCCAGTCGGCAAGGCCCTTCACCGGGCCGTCCTCGTAACCCATGATCTGCACGTGCGCCGAAACGCCGAGAATGCGCGCCCGCACCTCTTTCTGGAAGCCATTCATCACCGACATTACCGTGATCAGCGCGGCAATACCCAGTGCAATCCCCGCCATGGAAACCATGGAGATGAACGAGATGAAATGGTTCTGGCGCTTGGCGCGGGTGTAGCGCAGGCCGATGAACAGCGGGAGGGGTTGCAAGGCGATCTTTGCGAGGGGCTTGAAGTAGGCGAATGATAAACTAGACGCCGAATGAAACTTGAAGTTCTCATCCCGTTTTTGCTGCTGCCCTCCGAACTCACCAAGGGCGCACCGCCACCCGTCGTACCGGTCCTGGAACGCCTGCTTTCCCGCAGCACAGCGCAGCGTACTGCGCGGTCGCATGAGCACGCAGCGGTTTTCGAGCGCTTTGGCTTTGCCTCACCCTACCCCCATGCGCCCATGATGGCGCTGGCAGACGGCCTCCCGGCGCGGGAAGATGCGTGGATGTTTGCCGAGCCGGTACGCCTCGATGCCGGCCTCAATGGCATGACGCTTTTCCCGTCCGCCTATCTGGGCGTCACGTCGGCAGAGGCGACAGCGCTGATGCCGGCATTGAACGCCCAATTCGCCGCAGATCAAATCTCCTTTCACCTCGGACAGGAGG
>CAYSKY010000500.1:0-3130 GCA_964431425.1 uncultured Burkholderiales bacterium | reverse complement strand
GCCCAGGACTTCTTGACGGCCTCGTCCTTGGTCTGGAAATCGTTGTAACCACAGCCGGAGAGGGTGAGGATCGCGGTGAGACCCAACCACAAAGCCAGTTTGCGCATGTTTGCTCCTGAGAAATAAGGGCGACCAGATGGTCGCGCCGTGTAGATAGGTTCGATTGTAGCGTTTGCAAGGCCGTGCAAACCGCCTTGCGACCACCTGCGATGGACGGCGATGAATGGCGATTCCAGGTGATGACCTGCTGGCAGTCAGGGAGCCCCGAAAGTAGCTTTGGCCAGCATCAGGTCTTCCCAGGCCTTGATCTTGTCGGGCAGGTTGCGCAGCAGATACGCCGGATGGTAGGTGGCGATCACCGGAATGTTGCGGTACTGGTGGACCTGGCCGCGCAGCGAGGCCATGCTGGCCTCGGACCCCGTGAGTCGCGTGACGGCGGTCTTGCCCAGCGCCACGATCAGCCGCGGCTGGATGAGATCGATTTGCCGGTCAAGGTAGGGCGCGCAGGTGGCCGCCTCGTCGGCGTTCGGCGTGCGATTGCCCGGCGGACGGCATTTAACGACATTGCCGATGTACACCTCGCGCCCGCGCTGCAGGCCTGCCGCCGCCAGCATGGCGTCCAGCAGTTTCCCCGCCTGCCCCACGAAGGGCTCACCCTGCTGATCTTCATCGGCGCCGGGGCCCTCCCCCACAAACAGCCACGGCGCCTGCAAGGCACCGACCCCGAATACCGCCTGCTTGCGCTGTTTGCACAGACCGCAGGCGTTGCATTCGGCCGCGGAGGCATGCAGTTCATCCCAGTTCATGCCACCAATCTTCGCAACCCGCACCGGGTCAATCACCAGGGCAGCAGGGGTGGCGGGAACCGGTTCTTTCTTGCGGTAGCCGCCAACCGTGGCCGCCGGGCGTGGTGCGGACGGCGCCGCCACCGCAGCGGTGGGCGGGGTCGCGCGCGCCGGTGCATCCGGCTTTTGTGCCAAGGCCGCGCCTGCGCCGGGCCGAACCACCATCCCGGTGAGCGATAGGGTCGGCCACAGCTCCAGCTCGCGCAGGGCATCCTCGCTAAATCCGCCCAGGTTGGTCATTACTGCTCCGAAAGATTGAGGCCGAGAAACAGCGCGTCCTCGCGGCCGGTGACCGCGGGATAGTAGTCGCGCCGCAGGCCCAGTTGCTTGAAGCCAAAACGGTGATAAAGGTGCCGGCCAATGCTGTTGGAGGGACGCACTTCCAGGTACATCATTTCCAGCGCACGCTTGCGGGCCTCTTCAATCAGCCGCCGCAAAAACAGCGAGCCGAGCCCACGCCCCTGCCACGGGCTGGCCACTGCGATATTGAGCAGGTGCGCCTCATCGAGTGCCGACATCACGATTGAATAGCCCACCAGTTCGCCGCCCACCCAGCAGCCGGTGCATTCGTAGCCCGCGTACAGCGAATCGCGAAAATTGCCCAGCGACCATGGGAACACATAAACGTCGGCCTCAATTTCAGCCACCCGCGGCAAGTCCTCGTCGCGCAGCGGAAGCCAGTCCGGCGTCGGACAGGCTTCAGTGGACAGGACCGCGCTCAAGCCGCGCTCCCCGCCAGTTTTTGCGCCTGCTGCAGGCGGCGCTCTTCAATGGTCAGGGCCACCTTGTTGCGCAGATACAGCGGTGCCGCCTGTGCAGCGGAAACGGCCGCGCCAATGCCGGCACGCTGCACCCGGCGCTCCGCAACCCGTACCACGCCGGTAGCCGATGGCAGTGCACCCTGCCCCGCAGCAATCATCTGTGCTCCGTAGCGCGCATCGAGCGCTTCCGCCAGGGCGGCATTGTCGAACGCGCTGCCCAGCCCGAGCCAGCCATCATCGGCCAATGCCGGCATGGCGTGCGGACCGCACAGACACGGAGCGATACTTGCAATCCAGCCCGACGGCTCCGCGTCCGAACGCTGGTATGCCGCCAGATAGACCTCGCCCATGCGCGCATCCAGCGCCACCAGTACCTTGTCCGCGCCGGCCTGCTCGGCCAGCGCCATCTGCGTCTGCACCGGCAGCACCGGCTTGGCGAGCCCGAAGGCCAAGCCCTGCGTCAGTCCGCAGGCGATGCGCACACCCGTGAAGGAGCCGGGCCCCTGGCCGAAGGCCACTGCATCGAGGTCACGCATCTTTAGCCCGCTCTCGGCCATCAGTTCATGCAGCAACGGCAGTGTCAGCTCCGAATGCCGCTGGCCGGCATCCACATCGCGTGCGAACAGGCTCCCGCCGCAAAGGACGGCGAGCGACAGTTGCTCGGTGGAGGTTTCAATGGCCAGCAGGTTCATGGGGGATCCGGTGATCGAAGCCCCATTATCCTAGAAAGCCGGTGTCCGGGCCGGGTTTGCGCCGGACTGTCCGATCAGCGCTGCGGTTTCAGGCGAGAAAATCGAGCCGGTCAAACTTGCCGCCCAACACCGCCGCTGCATCGCCCGCCCACCAGCGATCGACCACCGTGGCGTACAGGCTGCGGAAATCCACTGCAAACGGCAGGTTGCCGTTGCCATCCAGGCGCGTCAACGCGGGCGGCTCGCCATAAAGCCCGCCGCGCACCTTGCCGCCGGTCACGAAGTGCACATTGGTGGTGCCGTGGTCGGATCCGGCGCTCTGGTTTTCCCTGGGCCGTCGGCCGAATTCGGCGTAGGTCATCACCAGCGTGCGGTCCCAGCGCTCCAATTCCAGCATGGCAGACTTGAATGCGGCGAGACCGTCCGCGAGGTCCTTGAGCAGCGTGGCATGGGTGCCCAGCTGGTTGGCGTGGGTATCGAAGCCGGCGTGGGTCAGGCGAATGCTGGCGATGCCGGCGTTGCTGGCCACCAGCTGCGCGGCGGTGCGAACCTGGTTGCCGAAGGCGTTGCGCGGGAACTCGGTCTTGAAGGCGAAATTGGCATTGAGTTTGCCCGCGGCATGCACGATTTCTCGCTCCACCGACAGAATGTGCCGCAGCGCCGCGTTGCGACCGTCCCCTGCGGGCTGCGCCAATCGCGCGTTACGCCCGGCACATCATCAACCAACGCAAAGCGTTTGCCGGTTAAACGATTAAACAGCGTTGATTTTCCCACGTTCGGGCGGCCAGCGATAACTACGGTGAAGGTCATATAATTTTACTGAAACTCATAT
>CAYSKY010000499.1:0-3140 GCA_964431425.1 uncultured Burkholderiales bacterium | reverse complement strand
CAGCTTGCCGAGTTTCTCCGGCGTCGAATCGGTGCGGACGCCGTCGTCCTCGGTATACACGTTGCCGCGCCCGTCAATCAGCGGCTCGATTTCGGCAAAGTGGCCCGCCTCACGGCCCGCCAGCACCCGCAGGTGCGATTCGGCGGCAAACTCGTCCATCATCTGCCGCGTGATGCCGAAGCGCTTGGCAACGATTTCAGCCGTCTGTCCCATCGACAACTTGACGATGGGATCGGTCAGCCCTTTGAGAATGGCGATAACCGGGGCGAGGTGGGACAGCCGGAATTTCATTGCCACGCCGGCCCGTTGGCCCATGCCTTTCGCTGCATACCAGTCGGCCAGCCAGTTAACCATGGCGGGGCCGAACAGCAACGGGGCATGACTCATGGAGTCCGTGCCGCCAGCGAGAACCAATTGCGACTTGCCCGCCAAAATGTTCATGCAAGCTGAATCCAGTGCCTGCATTCCCGACGCGCAGTTGCGCATGACGGTCCACGCCGGGACCTTGTCGCCACAGCCAAGGCGCAACGCGACTACGCGGCCGATGTTGGCCTCATCTGCAGAGGGCATTGCCGCACCAATGATGACTTCATCCAGATCGGTCGGTGCAAACTTCTGACGTGCCAGCAGCGGACGCCCGGCACCAACGGCCAGGTCGCCGCCGCTGAATGGGCCGGGCTTTCCACGGGCCTTGAGGAAGGGTGTGCGGGCGCCGTCGACAACATAAACGCGCCGCAGATTCTTGCCCGTCATTCTGCCGCCCTCACCTGTTGCCAATAGCTGCCATCAACGGCCTGCTTGCCAAAGTCCATGTCGAAATCATCGACCATGATGATTTCGTGTTGCAGGGAGCGGGCACGTCGCCAGAGCGCGAGTTCCGCCTCGCTGATCACCGACAGCTTCATGGCCTCCTCCGCCTGTGGCTCGGGGCCGCTGGCGGTCAGTCGCCCTGCTTTCTTCGCGGCCTTCACCTTGGCATCGACCGGTTCGGCCGCAATCACGGCGTGTAGCGCGGCTTCGAGTTTGCCAATCACATCGCGCTCGTCATTCGGCAGATAAATCCCGTGGATCAACCGATCACGTGCAGCACAGGGCTGGATCATCAAGCTGGCCACCTCATGCCCCATCTGGTCGGTAGGCTGAATCAGCGTAAGACCACGTGGGAAGACCAAACGCCGCAACACAAACGCGATGGCGCGGTTCGGGAAGTTCTCGATGATGGCATCAAGCGCCACCTGCAGCTTGAATGCCGAGTCATAGAGGGCCCAGCGCACGAACGGCAGTTCATCCTGCATGCGGCCGCGCTGGTCATAGAACTTCAGGGTAGCCGACGACAGGTAAAGCAGCGAGAGCACGTCACCGAGACGGGCCGAGAGCTTTTCCTTGCGCTTGAGAGAACCGCCGATGACAAACATCGACACATCCGCCAGCAGCGCAAATGCCGTTGAGAAACGCGTGAGCTGCTGGTAGTAGCGCTTGGTCTCAAGACAGGCCGGCGCAGGCAGGCCGCGGCCACCGGTGATCCCCATCCACATGGCGCGGGCGGCGTTGGCAATGGTGAATTTGATGTGCCCCCAGAAGGCGGTGTCGAAATCCTCCAGTGAATCCGCCTGTGCTGCTTTCATTTCTTTCAACACCCAGGGGTGGCAGCGGATGGCACCCTGGCCGAAGATGATGAGCGAGCGCGTCAGGATGTTGGCGCCCTCGACGGTAATGGCGATGGGAATCTGCTGGTAGGCACGGCCAAGATAATTGTTCGGCCCGAGGCAAATTCCCTTGCCGCCATGCACGTCCATGGCATCGTTGATCACGACGCGCATGCGTTCGGTCATGTGGTACTTTGAAATTGCCGACAGCACGGATGGCTTTTCCCCCATGTCGAGCGCGCCGGCAGTGACGGTGCGGCACGCGTCCATCACGTATGTGTAGGCCCCGATTCTCGCCAGCGGCTCTTCGATGCCTTCGAATTTGCCGATGGGCATCTTGAACTGCTGGCGCACGCGCGCATAAGCCCCCGTGGCCATCGAAGCAAACTTGCCCGCGGCGATGGACTGTGCCGGCAGCGAAATCGAACGACCGGCCGCCAAACATTCCATCAGCATGCGCCAGCCCTGGCCCAGCATGGGCTGCCCGCCGATGATCCACTCCAAGGGAATGAATACATCTTTGCCCCAGGTCGGACCGTTCATGAAGGTCGCATTCAGGGGAAAGTGCCTGCGTCCGGTATTCACACCGCGATGTGAGGTCGGAATCAGCGCGCAGGTGATGCCAAGGTCCGTCTTGTCGCCCACCAGTTTTTCCGGGTCGTAGCACTTGAACGCCAGCCCGAGGATGGTGGCGATGGGGCCAAGGGTGATGTAGCGCTTTTCCCAGGTGACGCGCACACCCAGCGTTTCCTTGCCTTCCCACATCTGCCGGCAAATGATCCCGACGTCAGGCATCGAAGCGGCGTCCGACCCTGCATGCGGCGCGGTAAGGGCGAAACAGGGAATTTCCAAGCCCTTCGCAAGACGCGGCAGGTAGTAGTTCTTCTGGTCGGCAGTGCCGTAATGCATCAGTAGTTCGCCGGGCCCCAGGGAATTTGGCACCATCACCGACACCGCGGCGGTACCGCTGCGAGTCGAAATTTTCAGCACAACCTGCGAGTGGGCATAAGCGGAAAAGCCCAGCCCGCCGTATTCCTTGGGGATGATCATGCCGAGAAAGCCGTTGTCCTTGATGAACTGCCAGACGTTCTGCGGCAAGTCATGCAGCTCGTGCGATACCTGCCATTCGTTGACCATCGAACACAGGGTTTCCGTCGGGCCGCTGATAAACGCCTGTTCTTCAGCGGTCAACTTGGCCGCAGGATAGTCCAGCAGCTTGTTCCAGTCGGGCTTGCCGCTGAACAGGTCGCCATCCCACCACACGGTGCCGGCTTCCAGCGCCTCCTGCTCCGTGGAGGACATTTGCGGGAGCAGTTTCTTGTAGATGCGAAATATCGGCGCGGTGACAAAGCGCTGCCGAACCGGTGTCAAGGCGGCAAACGTGGCAACTGCCGCCACCGCCAGCCACAACAACGCGGCGCCGACGCCACCGATGGCGCCGCTGGCAGTCATGGCCAGCAAAGCTGCACCGGCAGCCAGCGACCAAACCAGGGC
>CAYSKY010000498.1:0-3141 GCA_964431425.1 uncultured Burkholderiales bacterium | reverse complement strand
TGCTCTGGAAGCCGCGCCAATGCTGGTGTTTGACCATTGAATTTATTGGAAAGCAATCGCATGACGACACCCGCCTACAACACCCTCACCGCCGCCTGGAAGCGCCTGCACCACTTCAGTCACCTGCAGGCGCTCGCCGGTTGGGACCGCGCCTCAATGATGCCGGCCAACGGCAACGATGCCCGCGCCAACGCCATGGCCGAGATGGACGGCCTCTTGCACAGCATCCGCACCGATCCGCAATTGAAATCGCAACTCGATGCCGCCGAAGGCGAATCTCTGGATGAGGTGCAGCGCGCCAACCTGCGCGAGATCCGCCGCGACTGGCGTGCCGCCAATGCACTGCCCGCCGCACTGGTGCAAGCGCAGTCGCAGGCCACCGCGCGCTGCGAACACGCCTGGCGCACACAACGGCCGGCCAACGACTGGAGCGGCTTCCTCGTCAACTTCCGGGACGTGTCGAAGTGCGCGCGCGAGCAGGCACAGTTTCTCGCCGACCAATCCGGCCTGCGTCCCTACGACGCATTGATGGACAACTTCGAACCGGGCATGACCTGCGAAAAGCTCGACGTGCTGTTCGGCGACTTGCTGACCTGGCTGCCGGACTTGGTGCGCAAGGTGCGCGAGAAGCAGGCAAAGCAGAACGTGATCGCGCCGGTCGGCCCCTTCTCGCGCGCCGCGCAATACGCCGTCGGGCAGGAGGCGATGAAGCTGCTGGGTTTTGATTTCAATTCGGGCCGGCTGGATGAGAGCGCACACCCGTTCTGCGGCGGTGTGCCGGAGGACACGCGCCTCACCACGCGCTACCGCGAGGATGATTTTGTGGCGAGCCTGATGGGCACCATCCACGAAACCGGTCACGGCCGTTACGAACAAAACCTGCGCCGCGACTGGCTGGGCCAGCCGGTGGGTTGGGCACGCAGCGCCGGCATCCACGAAAGCCAGAGCCTCAGTTTTGAAATGCAGATCGGTTTGTCGCGCGCCTTCGTTGGCCTGCTGGCACCACGCATGGCGCAGCACTTCGGCGCGCAGCCGGCATTTGAAGCCGAGAACCTCTACCAGCACTTCATCCGCGTGCAGCCGGGATTCATTCGCGTGGAAGCCGATGAGCTCACTTATCCGCTGCACGTGATCCTGCGTTACCGCATCGAGCGCGACTTGATCGAAGGCAGGATCGAAGCCGACGACATCCCCGCGCTATGGGACAAGGCCATGGCCGAGTTTCTCGACATCGACACCCGCGGCAACTACAAGAACGGCTGCATGCAGGACGTGCACTGGGGCGAAGGCCTGTTCGGCTATTTCCCCAGCTACACCCTAGGCGCCATGTACGCCGCGCAATGGTTCGCCGCCATCCGCCGCGCGGTGCCGGATTTGGATGCGCGCATGGCAAAGGGCGATCTCGCCCCCGCGCTCGATTGGCTCAAGCAGAATGTGTGGGAGCAAGGCAGCCGCTGGACCACGGATGAATTGGTGACGCGGGCCACGGGCAGTGCGCTGGATGCGGTGCATTACCGGCGGCATTTGGAATCGCGGTATCTGGCTTGATCGAAAAGCAATGGTCGGCAATGTGAAAGGTGCGCGTTGATATAGCGCGACCTTCCCCGGCGGAGGCCGGGGGCCAATTTGGCTGCATTTCGCAGTACCGTACTTGGGCCGAGCCGCTGCATCGGATCGGCGTTCGGCGGGCGCAGAGCATGCTCTGCGAAACCCCCGCCTCACCCCCGGCCTTCGCCGGGGAAGGAAATATCGAAAGTAGGTAACCATGACCATCGGCGTCGGCGGCAAAACCAAGGAAGCAGCACTCGCATCCCTCAGCAACATGAGGGCGGGTGCACAACCCATCGGACTGGACGAATACCGGCAGCGCATTGCGCGGGCGCAGGAGCGGATGCGCGCCGAGGGCATCGCCGCGATCTGGGTGCATGCGGGTACCAATCTCAGCTACTTCACCGGCACGCCCTGGCATCCCAGCGAGCGCATGGTGGGGGCCATCATTCCCGCATCGGGCGACATGGAGTATCTCGCGCCGTATTTCGAGCAGAACACCTTGCGCGATTACATGGTGGTCGAGGGCGCCGTGAATGTATGGCACGAGCACGAGAGCCCCTACGCGTTGTTCATCGCCACGCTGAAGCGTCTGGGTATCACCGGCAATTCAGCTGCGCCCACCAAAGTCGGCATCAGCGAAGACGCGCCGTTTTTCATTGTCGACGGCATCCTGCAACTGGCAGACGGCTACCGCCTCGTCAACGCCAAACCGGTGACGGCGTATTGCCGCACCCGCAAATCTGCCAACGAGATTGCGTTGATGCAGCGCGCCAAGAACATGACGTTGGAAGTGCACAAGGCGGCCGCTTCCATGCTGCGCGAAGGCATCGTCACCACCGAAGTGGATGCGTTCATCCATGAGGCGCACAAGAAGGTGGGCTCAACTGGCTCGTACTTTTGCATCGTGCTGTTCGGGCCGGCGTCGGCGTTTCCGCATGGCGTGAAGGAACCGCAGACGCTGAAGAACGGCGACATGGTGCTCATCGACACCGGTTGTCAGGTGCATGGCTACATTTCCGATATCACCCGTACCTATGTGTTTGGCGAGCCCAGCGAACGCCAGCGCGCGGTGTGGAATGCCGAGAAGGCCGCGCAGGCGGCGGCTTTTGCGGCGGCGCAGCCAGGTGTGCCTTGCCGGGAAGTGGATATCGCCGCGCGTCGCTCGCTGGTCGCCAGCGGCTTCGGGCCGGACTACGACCTGCCGGGCCTGCCGCACCGCACGGGGCACGGCATTGGCCTGGATATACACGAGTGGCCGTACTTGGTGGGCAGCGACACCACGCCGTTGGCGGAAGGGATGTGCTTTTCCAACGAGCCCATGATCTGCGTGCCGGGCGAATTCGGCATCCGGCTGGAGGATCATTTCTATATGACGGCAACGGGGCCGAAGTGGTTTACGCAGCCGTCGCATTCGATTGATGATCCGTTTGGGTTGCGGGCATAGATTTTGGCGGGCCGCAATACTCCCGAGAAGTCGTGGTCCCAGCAAGGCACTTCTCCCTTTCCTAAAGGGAGAAGGAGAGGGATTTTCGGTCGTTGCTTCTTGGGGACCACCCAAAATCTCCCTCAACCCTTGCAGGGCGCGCATTC
>CAYSKY010000497.1:0-3158 GCA_964431425.1 uncultured Burkholderiales bacterium | reverse complement strand
GCATAGCCCTTGGCCTGCGCTTCCTTGAGCACTTCGTCGAAGCCGGCGCCGCGCGAGCGCATTTCCGACAGGATGAAGTTCGATGTGCCGTTGATAATGCCGGCAATCCATTCGATACGGTTGGCGGTAAGCCCTTCGCGCAATGCCTTGATGATCGGAATACCGCCGGCCACGGCCGCTTCGAAAGCCACCATGACGCGCTGCTTTTGCGCCGCCGTGAAAATCTCGGTGCCGTGTTTGGCCAGCAGCGCCTTGTTGGCGGTGACTACATGCTTGCCGTTGGCGATGGCTTTCAGCACCAGCGCCTTGGTGGTGGTGTCGCCGCCGACCAGTTCACAGACGATGTCGATGTCCGGGTGCGATACCAGCGCGTCGCCGTCCGGCAGCAGTTCAATGCCATCCAATGAAAAGCTGCGCGGCTTGGAAAGGTCGCGCGCCGTGGCATGAGTGACGCGAATCTCGCGCCCGGCGCGCCGGGCAATCTCGCCGGCGTTTCGGCGCAATACTTCGATGGTGCCGGAGCCGACCGTTCCCAGTCCCAGCAGTCCTACTTGTATCGGTTTCATCATGCTTGCTTTGTTTGCTTTTTAAGCGGCTTTGAAAAGTGAAACGAGGGAATGGTCATGCCCTCGCGAAAGTAAAACCGGTGCGCCTGCTGCCGCTGGCAGCCGGAGTCGAGCGTCAGTACGTCGCAGCCGCGCTCATTGCCCAGTGTTTCCATATGTGCCATGAGCAGTCGGCCCACGCCAGTGGAACGCCGATTTTCGTCGGTCACCAGATCATCACAATACAGTTCGCGGCCGCTGAAGGTCTTTTCCTGCACACGAAAAACGGCATTACCCACCACGTCCTCGCCGTTCACACTGACGGACATTTCGCCTCCTCCGGCAAATACCTCTTTCATCCGGCCCACGTAATCGGCAGGCAGTTGCGGGCGTAGTTGCCGGTGCACGCCTTCGGCACGCCGCAGCCACTCCAGCTCAACGATGTCGCCGACGGCATTGGTGATGCGGATGATTTTCACGGCTGACTCCCTGCGCGGCACAATCGCCGGAGACTATTTGAGCAACCCGTCCTTGCGGAACATTTCCTTGATGCCCCGCACAGCCTGGCGCGTACGCTCGGTGTTCTCGATCAGCGCGAAGCGAACATGGTCATCACCATAATCGCCGAAGCCGATGCCCGGCGACACCGAGACCTTGGCTTCCGCCAGCAGTTTCTTGGCGAATTCGAGCGAACCCATGGCACGGTACACCTCGGGAATCTTGGCCCAGATATACATCGACGCCTAGGGCTTGGTGGTCACCCAGCCCGCCTCGGCCAGGCCCTTGTGCAGCACATCGCGACGCGCCTGGTATTCGGCGACAATTTCCTTGACGCACTCCTGCGGCCCGTCCAGCGCGGCGATGCTGGCGACCTGGATGGGCGTGAAGGTACCGTAGTCGTGGTAGCCCTTGATACGCGCCAGCGCCGACACCAGTTCCTTGTTGCCGACCATGAAGCCGACCCGCCAGCCAGCCATGTTGTAGGACTTGGACATGGTGAAGAATTCCACCGCCACATCCCGCGCGCCCGGCACCTGCATGATCGACGGCGCTTTCCAGCCGTCGTAGGTGATGTCGGCATAGGCGAGATCGTGCACCACCAGCACATTGTTGGCCTTGGCCAGCGCGATGATGCGCTCGAAAAAGTCCAGTTCCACGCACATGGCCGTCGGGTTGGACGGGAATCCCAGGATGAGCATTTTCGGCTTGGGATAGGACTCGCGAATGGCCTTTTCGGCCTCGGCAAAGAAGTCCACGCCCTCGGTCATGCGTACGTGCTTGATCTGTGCCCCGGCAATCACGGCGCCGTAGATATGGATGGGGTAGCTGGGATTGGGCACCAGCACGGTGTCGCCGCGATCCAGCGTCGCCAGCATCAGGTGGGCCAACCCCTCCTTGGAGCCGATCGTGACGATCGCCTCGGTTTCAGGGTCGAAATCAACATCGAACCGGCGCTTGTACCAGTCGCAGATCGCCTTGCGTAGCCGTGGGATGCCCTTGGACACCGAATACCCGTGCGTGTGTTCGCGACGCGAGGCATCCACCAGCTTGTCGACGATGTGCTGGGGCGTGGAGCCGTCGGGATTGCCCATGGACATGTCGATGATGTCCTCGCCGCGCCGACGGGCGGCCATCTTCAGTTCGCCGGTGATATTAAACACGTACGGCGGCAACCGTTTGATGCGAGAGAATTCGTGGGTCATAAAGCCATGCGACGCCGCTGGCGGCGCCGGGAATCGTTGGGGAGCGGGAATCTCCAGCTTGGGCGCTGGATATAATCGTTTTGTTCCTGCGGCGCCCGATTGCTGCCCGATTTGTGCGCCGCAAAAAACCCATTCTAGCCGAGCAGCCTGCTTTTTTCACAGATCGCCCCATGAAACTGCACCTCAGCACCACGGAAGGCTCGAACACCATCACCGGTCACGGACCGGGGTTCATCATGGTCAATCGCGAGCGCGTCACCGGTCACCTGATCATCATGCCGGACAAGCTTGTCTCGCCCTGGGTGGTGGGCAACCCCGGGCAAGTCACACTGGCCGACTTTGCCGGTCTTCTGGAGATGAAACCGGAACTGGTTATCTTCGGCTCCGGCGCCGCGTTTCGCTTCCCGGACCCGCGCATCGGTGCGGCATTCGGCGCTGCCCGAATCGGGTTTGACGTGATGGATACCCCGGCTGGCTGCCGCACCTACAACGTGCTGATGAGTGAAGGCCGCAACGTCGCCGCCGCCCTGCTGGTGTAACCGTTGACGGTCCCGGAAACCGCTTCAGGATGTTTGGAACCGGCCGTTTGCTCAGGTAAACTGGGACGCGAAAACGGCGTACCATCCCACACTGGCAGTCGGGCGAGCGCAGGCGATTCCGCAGACCGCCCTTCCCCGAACCGGCCCCGATTTCATGTTTTCACCACAAAACAAGGAGTTGCACTCATGTCGAAGTTTTCCACCCTCGCAAAACTGACGTCCGGCCTGCTGGCCACGGCGTTCATCGCAGCCCCCGCCATCAGCCAGGAGCTCACCGGCACCCTGAAGAAGGTCAAGGACAGCGGCACCATCACCGTCGGCCATCGCGAAACCTCGATTCCGTTCTCGTACCTGGACGAAAAGCAGCAGCC
>CAYSKY010000496.1:0-3171 GCA_964431425.1 uncultured Burkholderiales bacterium | reverse complement strand
AAGGCGTGCAGTTCGCTGTGCTCGCGCTCGCCGGCGACCAGTTCAATATCCAGCTTGGTGGCTTCCTTCAGTACCTCTTCGGAAATATCCGCCGGATTGTTCCAGCGGTAGGCACCGCGCCGGTCTTCCTTTTTGGTCTTGGGGTTGTACACCGGCAGCAACCAGGCAGATGTCGCACCCTTGATGTCCTTTTCCAGCGTGCTGGCCGAGAGCGCGGCGGTGATGATCTGTTCCGGCTCGGATTTGGCATTGGTGGCCACGTTCACGCTCAACTGCGTGACCGCGAGGCTCGCCAAGCCTGGCACCCGCACCGTCTTGCTGAGCGCCACATCAAACGGCTTGCCACCGCGGGCCGAAACGGCACCCTTGTCGAGCTTGATGTCGATGCTGCTGTCTTCCTGCGGGGTGGACAGGTTCTCAGAATGCACGAAGGCATTGAGCTTCAGCTTGTCGTAGCTCACGGTGAACTTGGTGCGCTCACGCCCCACACCCCAGATGCCTTCGCTCTGGCCGGCCAGCTTCAGCTCGATGCGTTTTTCCAGCTCGGCGCTGTTGACCGGGTGCGAGAAATTGAAGTCGTACACCGCCTTCTTCAGCGTCGGATTGGTCGGGTCCTGATAGAACTCGGCACGCGTCACCTTGGCTTCAAAAGGCGCGGTCTGGAACTTGATGCGGTAACTTGCCAGCACGATCTGCGGCGCGATGGCGGTCTTGTCGAATTCGATTTCGAAGTCCGCGCCTACCGCCCAGTCATCCTTGGGATTGAACTCCAATTCCTTGTCATCGTTCCATTTCCATTTGCCCTCCACCGGCGGCGCGATGCGAATACCTTCAGTCACATCCTTGCCGGCCATGGACAGGGGGGCGGCCGAATGCTCGAACTTCACCAGCAGCGGGCGCGGACCGCGGTCGTTTTCATCCTCGTTTTCAATAGGGGTGCGCGGCGGGTTGGTCACCGTCATGGCCACTTCGATCGGCTTCGGCCGTGCCTGCCACCACTTGTATGTCCACGTGCCGCCCGCGCCAAGACCGGCCAGCAGCACGAGCGCCAATGCGGCATGCAGCGGCTTGGCCACCGCCTTGCGCCCGCCGGCCACCGCCTTTGCCCCGATCCACTGCGCCCATGGCGGCGCGTTCCACGACACCTTGCCGAACACCGGCGACAGAATCAGGCCCGACAGGCGAGCAAAAGCGCGCGCGGCCCCGAGGGCGGCGTCGCGAATGGCAGTGACTACGTTCATGCATTCCCCTTTTTGGTCGCTGTGTACTGGCAGCGAACACCAGCAAGGATATTAGGCGATTGGGGAGGAATGATGTCAGTCTGAGCGGGATTGGGGCGGAATTGTGGCGTTGATCATCGGCTGGTGTGAGGCCCGATCAGACCAAGGAGCGAATGTGCAAAGCCCAGCGCTGGCGCGCCTTTCGAAGCATTTTTGGCCTGGAATGCGCGCGGAATGGCGATCTGCGCTGATTGGCCCTGCACAATTAACAGGGCCGGCTTGGTGGGACAGAACGAGCCGGCCGTAGTTTCGGCCGGCCCGCCGGTCCGCGGGTCAGCGTGCGCCGAACGCGATATTGACGCCGGTGAGAAGCAACGTATCGGTCTTCTTTGTTCCCAATGGCGCCTGGCTGTCGTAACGGCTCGACAACGTGACTTGCAGGCTCACACCACTCGCAATCGAGGTCACCAGACCGGCGTCAAACTGCGCGCGATACTCGCCGGAGTTCTTCAGGTTCGGGAACAGCGCCAAACGCTGTTTGAACGAGGTCGAGTCGGTCAGTTTGTGGTCAGACTGTTCGCCCAAAAGAAGTTCGGTTGCATTGCGGGTTGAGCGCACATATTTCTCGTGGTTCTGGGTGAAGCCGCCGAAGACCTCGAAAGCGGTATCCTTTTCCTTGATGAGCTTGAGGCCCATGCCGCCACCGACAACCGCGCGCAGGTCCAGCGAACTGAGCTTGTCCTGCTCCAACTCTGCCATGCCAAATGCATAGCTGCGATCGGAAAGATTCCAGTCGTACTTGCCACCGCCGCGCGTCTGGTTGGCGGTCTTCACCGTTTTTCCCGCGTCGTCGCGGGTGCCATAGAGGCTGGTAAGAAAGAGCGAAATCTTGTCTTCCTTGGTGGCCTTGAGCGCATTGGCGCCAATGGAGAAATTGGTCGACTGGGTATTGCCGGATGCCAGCGACAGACTGGCCGACAGCGCACCGCGCCACAGGCCGTCTTCCTTTGGCGGATCCGCCAAAGCGGGTGAGACAGCGAGGAAGCAGATGGTTGCGGCCAGCAGCTTGCGGGATGCTTTCATGGTGAGGCTCCTGAATGAATGTGGATGCGGTGCCCACTCATCTCGCCCGGCAGATACCGGGGGCGAGCAACGGACACAGGCGACGCAGTCTAGGAGTTACCGCTGAACCGCACTGTCAACATCTGTCTCCTGTCTGTTGGCGCCGCGCGCAACGCCTGCGAGCGAGCCGTCTGCCCGCCTGGCTTTGACGCGCCATGGCAGGACACCCACCTTTGCTCGGCGAAATCGACAGCTGAGGGACATCCGCAGAGGGCCGGGCGTCTGAACACTTGGCAACCAGCGGCAAACTGGCTGAACATTTTTCGACTGAGACTGCCCGCATTGCTCAGCTACCGCTGGCCGGGCAATGTTCGGAAACTGGAAAAGGTGGCGGAGCGCCTGGCCGCCTCCATGAGCGAGTACCAAAACACGGCAGAGATCTATTGCGGCGATTTCAGTAAAGCGGTACCCGAGATCTTTGCAGCGGCCGGGGCTTCCCGGCCATCCATCAAGGGGCAGCATGTGACGCCGGCGTGGCCGACGCTCGATGAAGCCCTGGCCAGGGCGGGTGGCAGCCGGCAAGTCGCCGCCAAAATGTTGGGAGTAAGCCGCACGACGTTGTGGCGGTATTTGAAGGCGGAAGGCTTGGGGTAAACCCGTAGCGGATCGCCCATATTGGCCGTCGTTCCGCCGGGCGTTGATACACATCAAACCCGCACCTCACGCAGCTGGTATCTAGTCACCTGGGCATTTTTCTGAATCAGGTTTGCGTTCCAGCCTGCCATCCGGCGGTCGGTGGGAATGCTGTTGTTTCCGGAACAGCTCAATCCCCGCGCGGCCACCCCGCGTATTCCTCATTCCACCGGCATCGAGGAGACCTGGCATGGGC
>CAYSKY010000495.1:0-3174 GCA_964431425.1 uncultured Burkholderiales bacterium | reverse complement strand
GGGGGAACACAACGCATTCTCCCAGTTCGACTCCTCCCTTTTCTAAAGGGAGGTGGGAGGGATTTGCGGTCGCCAAAATCGAGCGACGCAACAAGATTCCCACGGCGTCCGGGACATGCCTTTTCAGTTTGAGAAATGCCCGGGCACCAGGCCTCACGCAAATGGAAAAACAAGGCGACCTACTCCGCAAACGCAAACAACACCGCGTCCGCCGGCACCAGGTCGTTTTCCTTGAATGCCACGCGGTCCACCACGCCGTCCTTGGGGCTGACGATGGTGTGTTCCATCTTCATGGCTTCCATGATGATGAGGGGCTGGCCTTTCTTGACGGTGTCGCCGGCCTTGGCCATCACCTTCACCACCCGTCCCGGCATCATGGCCGTGAGGCGGCCGTCAGCGCCGGTGTCTTCCTGCTCGAAGTGGAAGGGGTCGAACAGCGTGAGAGCGTGTCTTGCAGACGGTGTGATGACGGTGAGCTCATCACCCGCCCGCAGCACACGCACTGCGTGCTTGGCCCCGTCGAGCCGAATCTTGAAGCTGCGGTCCTCGCGCAACTGCCAGGCGAATACCGCGCGTCCGCCGTCGTAGCGGAAGTAGCGCACACCGCCGTCTGATTCGACGTGGCACGCCACGGGGGCTTCAACGCCGGGCAGCTTGAACTCGATCAGCCGGCTGGCAAATCCATTCACCCGCCAGCCGCTGTTCTGCGACCAGGGGTCGTTGCCGGCCGCAGCCGATTCGTCTTCCAGCAGACCCGCGCAGGCGGCGGCCAGCGTCAGCGCATCCAGCGCCGGACGGGCCATAAGCGCATCACGGTGCTTGGCGATGAACGCCGTATCGGTGTCGCCGGCGATGAAGGACGCGTGCTGTACCAGTTGCTGCAGGAATTCGAGGTTGGTTTTCACGCCCAGTACATCGGTCTCGGCCAGCGCACCTTGCATGCGGCGGATGGCTTCCGGCCGGTCGCCGCCCCAGGTGATGAGCTTGGCGATCATCGGGTCGTAGTAAACGCTGATGGCGTCGCCGCTGACCACGCCGGTGTCGAGGCGCACGTCGCCATCCGCGTCACTCGCAGGCGTGGCGAACAGGTTCATGCGGCCGGTTTCGGGCAGGAAGTCGTTGGCCGGGTCCTCGGCGCAGATGCGCACCTCGATGGCGTGGCCGCCGGTCAGGATTTCATTCTGCGTGAGCGGCAGAGGCTCGCCTGCGGCCACCAGCAACTGCCATTCCACCAGGTCCTCACCGGTGATCATTTCGGTAATCGGGTGCTCGACCTGCAGCCGCGTGTTCATTTCCATGAAAAAGAACTGGCGATCGCTTCCGACGATGAATTCAATGGTGCCGGCGCCGCGATAGGCAATGGCGCGCGCAGCCGCTACGGCCGCCTCGCCCATCTGGGCGCGCATGTCGTCATCGGCGGAATCGATGAACGGCGAAGGCGTTTCTTCCAGGACTTTCTGGTGACGGCGCTGGATGGAGCACTCGCGTTCGAACAGGTGCACATAGTTGCCGTGCGTGTCGCCGAATACCTGGAACTCGATGTGATGCGGTCCCAGCACATAACGTTCGATCAGCACTGCATCGTCGCCGAAGGCATTCTTGGATTCGCGCTTGGCGGCTTCCAACTGGGCCATGAAGTCTTCGGACTTCTCGACGAGCCGCATGCCCTTGCCGCCGCCACCGGCCACCGCCTTGATAAGCTGCGGATAGCCCACCTTTTTGGATTGTTCGGCGAGGAAGGCGGGGTCCTGGTTGCCGCCGTGGTATCCGGGCACCACCGGCACCCCAGCTGCCTCCATGAGCGCCTTGGCGGCACTCTTGGAACCCATCTTTTCGATGGCCGCCGGCGTCGGTCCGATAAACGCAATGCCGGCCGCTTCACAGGCCGCGGCGAAGTGTTCGTTTTCCGACAGGAAGCCGTAGCCCGGGTGAATGGCCTGCGCGCCGCTGCCGCGCGCAACGTCGATGATGACATCGGCCTTGAGGTACGAATCCACCGGTCGCGGACCACCGATGTGATAGGCCTCGTCGGACTGCAGCACGTGCTGTGCGAGCCGGTCAGCGTCCGAATACACCGCCACCGTCTTGATGCCCATGCGGCGGCAGGTGCGGATGATTCGGCAAGCGATCTCCCCGCGATTTGCGATCAGTATCTTGTTGAACATGAGAAAACCTAGCCCGCGAAAATGAGGTGGTTGGCCAGCATCAGCCACATGAGCACGAGCATCGTGCAACTGGTGACAAAAGCATAGAAGCGGTGCATGACCACATTGCTGGTGCACTGGATGAAGCTGTGCGCATAACGCGCCGCCACGTAAGCCCAGGCGAGGCCGAGGTACAGGGGTGAGGTCAGGCCGGTGGCATAGCCGGTGATCACGGCCACGTAGAACATCACCGGCAATTCAAACAGGTTGCGGAAATTGTCCGCGGCACGCGAGTCGGTGATGGTGGCGGCCATCTGGGCCGAGGTGGCGGTTTTTTGCGGGTGCACCCGGTTGGCTTTGTAGAAAGCAATGCGCCGCGAGAGCATGGTGGCCGCGACCAGCACGACCAATACAAACATGGCCAGCATGGGCAACAGCAGTACTTTGGTTTGCATGATCAGCCCTCCACGACCCAGCGGGCCTTGCGTTTCTCGAGGAACGCGGCCAACCCCTCGCGGCCTTCCTCGCTGACCCGCACCCGTGCGATACGGGCGGCGGTGTCGGCGACCAGCGCGTTGTCGATCGGCCGGTTGGCCACGGCGGCGATCAGCTTCTTGGCTTCGCCCACGGCATGCGGGCTGCAGCCCAGCAGCGCGGTGACGATGTCGTTGATCTTGTCGTCGAGTTCCTCGTCGTCCTGCACCAGGTCGTGCAGCAGTCCCAGTCGATAGGCTTCGGCGGCTTCGAATTTTTCGGCCGTCAGAAAGTAGCGGTGCGCCGCACGTTCGCCGATGGCAGCGATGACGTAGGGCGAAATCACGGCCGGGATCAGGCCGATTTTCGTTTCCGACAGCGAAAACGCAGAGCGGACGGTACCGACCGCAATGTCGCAACAGGCCACCAGACCCACGCCGCCCCCGAATGCCGCTCCCTGCACGCGGGCGATGGTGGGTTTGGAAAGGTCATGCAGCGTACGCATGAGGGTCGCCAGCCCCATCGCGTCGCGCAGGTTCTCTTCCTGCGTATACGC
>CAYSKY010000494.1:0-3176 GCA_964431425.1 uncultured Burkholderiales bacterium | reverse complement strand
GCGCGCCGGCCTGCTGAAAACCCCCTCGGCCACCGACGAGGCACAGGCGATTGAATTGCTCGGGCACCAGCCGAAGCTGGTGATGGGCGACAGCGCCAACCTGAAGGTGACCTATGCGCCCGACCTGAAACTGGCGCGCATGCTGCTGACCCCCGGAGAATGACCATGGCCTCGATGCGGATCGGACACGGATTTGATGTGCACCAGCTGGTGGCGGGGCGCCCTTGCATCATCGGTGGCGTGAGCATTCCGTTTGAACGCGGCCTCCTCGGGCACTCCGATGCCGATGTGCTGTTGCACGCCATTTGCGACGCCTTGCTCGGCGCCGCTGCACTGGGTGACATCGGCAAACATTTTCCCGACAGCGATGCGCGCTACCGCGGCATCGACAGCCGCGAACTGCTGCGGCACGTGGCCGCGCTGATTGCGGTGCGTGGTTACAAGGTCGGCAATGTCGATGCCACCATCATTGCCCAGGCGCCGCGCATGGCGGCGCATATCCCCGCGATGGTGTCGCATATCGCCGCCGACCTGGGGGTGACGGCGGGGCAGGTGAACGTGAAGGCCACCACTACGGAGCAACTCGGATTCACCGGCCGCGGTGAAGGCATCGCGGCCGAGGCCGTGTGCCTGCTGGAAGCCCGCTAGGTGCGGTCAGCCGCAGGCCTCACAGCATGCGGCGGTATTGCAGAAAGCCGGTCTTGACCGCGACCTGGTCGTACAGCGCCATGGCCCGCGTGTTGGTCTGCTGCGCCAGCCAGTAAACGCGATCTGCGCCGTTGGCGCGTGCGGCATCGCACACCGCTTCGATCAGCGCACGTCCTGCACCACTGCCGCGACGCGGCGCGTCCACATACAGATCCTGCAGGTAGCAATAGGGGCCGGTGGTCCAGCAGGAATAGTGGAACAGGTAATGCACGATGCCGATCAGCGTTGCGTCCGCTCCGGTGCCGTCAAATGCGCCCAGCACGTTGATGGGCACCGCCGGGTCGAAAAATCGCTGCCACGTGAGCGTGGTGGTTTCGGGCGGCAGGTCCGCCTCGTAGTGGGCCTGGTAGGCGCGCCACAGCCGCAGCCAGGCTTCGCGGTGTTGCTGTTCCAGCGGGCGGATAGACGGTGGATTCATGCGGGGTTCTCAGTGACCGTCGAAGGCGCACAGCGCGAATGAATTGAAGCCCGCCGCGTGTAAACGGTCGCGACCGCCCAGTGCGGGCAAGTCAATCACGAACGCACACTCGACCACGCGTCCCCCCGCCTGCACGATCAGGTGCGCGGCAGCCTCGGCGGTGCCGCCGGTTGCGATCAGGTCATCCACCAACAACACCCTTGCATCCGCACGAATGGCGTCGACGTGCATCTCCAGCCGGTCACTGCCGTATTCGAGCTGGTAGTCGCGGCCGATGGTGGCGGCGGGCAGCTTGCCGGGCTTGCGGATGGGCGTGAATCCGCAGCCCAGCGCCACCGCCAGCGCCGCGCCGAATACAAAGCCGCGCGATTCAATGCCGGCCACCTGTTCAATGGCCTGCCGCTGGTAACGGTCGGCGAGGGCATTGATGGCGGTGGCGAAACCCGCCGCGTTGTTCATCAGCGTGGTGACATCGCGAAACTGGATACCCGGTTTCGGAAAGTCGGGGATGGTGCGGATCAGCGCTTTCAGCAATTCGTGCGGCATGTCGTCCTCACAGGTTGCGGAACATGGCCATGAAGGGTTGGCTGACGGTCAGCGTTTCCGGACGCTTCTTGAGTTTGATGGTGCCTTTGCCGGTGTCGTCGCGGCCGATGCTCTGGATGGCCCGCATGTTGACGATGGTGGAGCGGTGTATCTGCTTGAACATGTTGCCGTCGAGTTCGGCCAATAACTCGCGGATAGGCTTGCGGATGAGTGATTCGCCCTCGGCGGTCATGACCACGGTGTACTTGCTGTCGGCCTGGAAATACAGCACATCCTCAATCATGATCAGCCGCGTTTCGCGACCGGCACTGGCCGTAACCCAGGCCAGCGGCTCGGCCGGGCGCGCGGCGGGCAGCGCCTGTTCGAGTTTGCGGGCCAGTTCCTCCAGCAGGGCAGCATTGCCCGCAGGCGGTGCCGACAGCCGTGCTTTCAGCCGCTGCGCGGTGGCGGCGAGGCGTTCGCGCGAGACGGGCTTGAGCAAGTAATCCACGGCACCTTTTTCAAAGGCATCGATGGCGTACTGGTTGTAGGCAGTGACAAAAATGACCTGCGTGCCGGGACTGGTTTTTGCAATGCCGGCCGCCACGTCGATGCCTGTGAGGCCCGGCATGCGGATGTCGAGGAATGCAAAGTCCGGCTGGTGGGCGGTGATTTCGTCGAATGCGGCGCCGCCGTCTTCCGCTTCGGCGACGATGGAAAGTTCGGGCCAGGTTTCGGACAGGGCGGCGGCCAGATCGGCGCGCAACAGCGGTTCGTCTTCGGCGATAACACAGGTGGGCATGCGACTCCTTTTTGGGATCAGGCCGTGGCGGGCCGGGGTTGGGGAAGCGGCAGCGCAATGGTGGCTGCCACGCCGTTGGGGAAATTGGCGGCGACCGCCAGCCTGGCCTCGTCGCCGAACCCAAGACGCAGGCGTTCACGCACGTTCTTCAGGCCGACGCCGGTGCCGCTGGTATTGCCGCCCAGCCCGCATCCGTCATCGGCGACCGTCAGTTCCAGCTGGTCCTGGGTGCGCGTGGCGCGAATCCAGATGGTGCCGGTTCCGCACTTCGGTTCCAGGCCGTGTTTGATGGCGTTCTCGACCAGGGTCTGGACCATCATCGGCGGCAGGGGAAGGGGCTTTACGTCCTCGGTCACATCGATGACCACATTGAGGCGGCTGCCCATGCGGATCTTGAGCACGTCCAGGTAGGCGCGCGAGCGTTCCACCTCTTCGCCTACCGTCGACATCGACTCGTCGGGTTTGGGCAAGGAAGCCCGCAGGTACGTGATGAGCTGGCCGAGCATCTCATCGGCGCGCTTCGGATCGGTGCGGGTGAGGACTTGTGCGTTGGCCAGCGTGTTGTAGAGGAAGTGCGGCTCCACCTGCGCCTGCAGCAGGCCGAGCTTCGCCTGGGCGAGTTCGCGCTCGGCGGCGGTCTGGCGCGTCTCGGCCTGTTCGAAACGGCGCCGGTCGGCCACGCGCCGCACCAGGCTGCGGCGGATCGCCTCGGCGCTCTCCAGT
>CAYSKY010000493.1:2887-3180 GCA_964431425.1 uncultured Burkholderiales bacterium | reverse complement strand
CGAGTGCCGAGATCTGCAGTTGCAGCGAGCCCTCCGATTCAGCGAACGGCGCCGGAACGCACTTGAGGATGGTGTCCAGCAGCGGACGCATGTCGGTATGCGGCTGCTTCCAGTCCATCGTCGCCCAGCCGTTCAACGCCGAGGCGTAGACGATCGGGAAATCCAGTTGATCTTCGGTGGCGCCCAGCTTGTCCATCAGTTCAAACGTGTGGTTGATCACCCAATCCGGGCGGGCGCCGTCGCGGTCGATCTTGTTGACTACGACGATAGGGCGCAGGCCCAGCGCCAGTGCC
>CAYSKY010000493.1:0-2877 GCA_964431425.1 uncultured Burkholderiales bacterium | reverse complement strand
CCTTCGACGGCATCGACCAACAGCAGCACGCTGTCGACCATGGACAGCACGCGCTCCACTTCACCGCCAAAGTCGGCGTGGCCGGGGGTGTCGACGATGTTGATGTGCACGCCTTCGTAATCGATGGCGGTATTCTTGGCGAGGATGGTGATGCCGCGCTCCTTTTCGAGGTCGTTCGAGTCCATCACGCGCTCAGCGACGTGCTGGTGGGCGGCGAAGGTGCCGGCCTGTTGCAGGAGCTTGTCGACCAGCGTGGTCTTGCCGTGGTCAACGTGGGCGATGATGGCGATGTTGCGTAAAGCGCGAGGCATGAAAAAACTTTCCGATGGGGTGACGAAACGGCGCCCGGGGTTCACACGGGGCACACAAAAGGAACCGAATCAAAAGGGATTCGGGTAAACGGGCGATTTTAGCACGCCAAAATCGCGAATTTTCAATCATTTAGCCGCCCGTTGCGGGCCGCCTATTCGCCGCGGTTGCGCATCCAGTCGGCGGTCTGGAAAAAAGATTGGGCCAATCTTTTCTGCAGGCCGGGGTCGATGCCGGATTCCGCCATGGCCCGCACCATGCAATGCATCCACTGGTCGCGCTCTGCCGAGGCGATGGCATAGGGCAGGTGCCGCGCCCGCAGCCGGGGGTGCCCGTACTCCTGCTCATACAGAGGCGGCCCGCCCAGCCAGCCCATCAGGAACTTGAACAGCTTGTCGCGCGAGCCATCCAGCGAAGGCGGATGCAGTTTGCGAATACCGAAGTAGTCCGGATCCTCGTCCATCAGGTCGTAAAAGCAGTCCACCAGGGTGCGGACCTGGGTTTCGCCACCGATCAGGTCGAAAGGCGTCAGCGGGTGGCGGGGTTCGTCGATTTCCATGTCGCGATTTTAGCCGCGGAAATGCCGCGTGCACGATGGCCGGCACGCAGCCGCTGGCATAATGCGCTAAACCAAAAAGAGCAATATGAGAAAGTTCCTCGCACTCAAGATCGATGTTGACACCCTCAAAGGCACGCGCCTGGGGGTGCCGGCGCTGATCGACACCCTCAAGCGCCATCAGGCGGGCGCCACCTTCCTGTTCAGCCTTGGGCCGGACCACACCGGCCGCGCCATCAAGCGCGTCTTCCGCAAAGGGTTTCTGGGCAAGGTCAAGCGCACCTCGGTGGTGTCCCATTACGGATTTCCGACGCTGCTGTACGGCACCCTGCTCCCTGGGCCGGACATCGGCCGGCGCTGTGCCGACATCATGCGCCGCGCCCGCGATGAGGGCTTTGAAGTCGGCATCCACACCTGGGATCACGTGCGCTGGCAGGATGGCGTGATGCAGGCTGATGCCGCCTGGACGCGTCGTGAAATGCAACTGGCACAGGACCGGTTTACCGACATTTTCAAGACGCCGGCGCTGACACATGGCGCCGCCGGCTGGCAGATGTCGCGGCATGCCCTGCGCATGACGACCGAACTGGGCTTCCTCTACTGCTCGGACGGCCGCGCGCAGCTGCCAGCCGCCACCCCGCATTTCCCGGTTTTTCAGGCGGAGATCAGCGACTGCCCGCAAATCCCCACCACGCTGCCCACGTTGGACGAACTGGTGGGCCTGGATGGTTGCACCGAAGCCAATGTGCACGAGCGTCTGCTGGCCATGACCGCCGAACCGCCGCCGCGCATCATGGCTGCACAGGAGCCCATTTGTGCCCATGTATTCACGCTGCACGCCGAACTGGAAGGCATGCGGCTGTTGCCGTGCTTTGAACAGTTGCTGGCCGGGTGGAAGGAACAAGGCTACGAACTTGTGGCCACCGAAGTCATCTATCAGAAACTGATCCGATCACACCTGCCCTATTTTGAGGCCAGCCCCGGCACGATTGCCGGTCGCAGCGGGTCGCTGCTGCTGCAGGGCAGGCCCTGGCTGGCCGGGACCCAGCATCTGGCCGCCGCGGCCTGACACCGTCCCCTCACAATCCCGTCCATCCACCCGTTCCGCTTTCAGGAGACCACATGCCTGCCACCCCCATCGCCGATTTTGAAGTCGCCGCCACCGGTAACCAGCGTTTTTCCAGCATTGCGTTCCGAGGCCACCCCTACATTCTCTATTTCTACCCCAAGGACGACACACCGGGCTGCACCGTCGAAGGTTCGCAGTTCGCCGCATTGCACGACCAGTTCATCAAGGCCGGCTACATGGTATTCGGCGTCTCGCGCGACAGCGTGGCCAGCCACGAGAAGTTCAAGGCCAAGTACAACTATCCGTTTGATCTCCTCTCTGACAGCGATGAAGTCATGTGCAAGGCCTTTGACGTCATCAGGGAAAAGAACATGTATGGCAAGAAGGTGATGGGCGTCGTGCGCTCCACCTTTGTCATCGGCCCCTCGGGCGAGATCGTCAAGGAGTGGCGCGGCGTGAAAGTCGAGGGCCATGCACAGGCGGTGTTGGACGCCGTGAAATCCGTGTAATATCGATTGCACAGTCAGGCACACGCACAAATTTGGCACTAATTTCACCGACGAACCCTCTTGAGGCGGCAGCCTTGGGAGGGTTTTTCACTTTTTCAGGCCCGCCTGTCGTTCGGGCTTGACCGACCACCAACCGAGGAAACCACTTGGCCCCGAGATCCGCGAGCGTAAAACCCGCCGTCACCAAATCCGCCACCAAGCTTTTTGTTCTCGACACCAACGTCCTGATGCACGACCCGACTTCGCTGTTCCGCTTCGAGGAACACGACGTGTATCTGCCCATGATCACGCTCGAGGAACTCGACAACAACAAGAAGGGCATGACAGAAGTCGCCCGCAATGCACGCCAGACCAGTCGTTTCATTGAAAGCCTGATTGCCGGCAAAGAACTTTCCCTGCAAGAAGGCGTATCGCTGGAAGAAGTCAGCCTTGGG
>CAYSKY010000492.1:0-3180 GCA_964431425.1 uncultured Burkholderiales bacterium | reverse complement strand
GCCCTTGCGCTGGATGAACTCGAAAAAGATCGGGCCCAGCTGGTTCTCGGAGAAGATTTGCAGCAGCAGCTTTCCCTTCTCGCCATCAACCAGGATGCGGCGGGACCGGAGCTCCGCCAGAGGTTCACCATGGCCCGGGATGCGGCCGTCGACCATGTCGTAATAGGTGTCGGGGGTATCCAGCAGGCGCACACCCGCAGCCTTGAGCGCATCGACACTGCGGTACAGATCGCCGGTTGAGAGTGCGACATGCTGGATGCCCTCACCGTGATACATGTCCAGATATTCCTGGATCTGCCCCTGGGTGTCGTTGCCCTCCTCGTTGATCGGGATGCGGATACGGCCGCACGGCGAATACATGGCGCGCGACTTGATGCCGGTGGCACGGCCCTCAAGGTTGAAGTAGCGCACTTCCTTGAAATTGAACAGCCGTTCGTAGAATTCCGCCCATTCGTGGAGGCGCCCGCGGTAAACATTGTGCGTCAGGTGGTCGATCTCCTGAAAGCCATGGCCCTCGTGGTACTGCGGTACGCCGGGAATCGGTGCGAAATCGACGTCATAGATGCTGATGTCGCCGATGTCGCCCGGGGTCGCGCCGTTCTTGCCGCGCCAGCGGTCCACGAGGTAGATCAGTGAGTCGCCGATGCCCTTGATGGCCGGGATGTTGAGTTCCATCGGGCCGTTCTTGCAGTCGATCCCCCAGGCGCCCTGCTCCTGCGCGCGCTGGTAGGCGGCGGCGGCATCCTGCACGCGGAAGCCCATCGCGCAGATCGAGGGGCCGTGCAGCCGTGCAAACCGCTGAGCATACGAATTAGGTTCAGCGTTGATGATGAAATTGATCTGACCCTGGCGGTACAGCGTCACCTTCTTGTGGCGATGGCGGGCGACGGCGCGGAAGCCAAGTCTTTCGAACAGACCGCCCATGGCCTGCGGATCGGGCGCGGCGTATTCAATGAACTCCATACCAGCGGTGCCCATGGGGTTTTCCCACAGCGAAGCGGATGGTGTTTGTTGCATGTCTGGTTCCTCCTGATGATGTAGCGCTGCCTGGTGCCGGCGCCGCGGCAAGCAATGCCGGCCCCTGCTAGACGATACCGCCGCCTCCACCCCGGCTTGCCGGTCGCGCGTCGGCACAGTCGGCGCGATAGCCGCTGGCACGATACGCGCCCAGCGGGTCCAGCGCGCCGCCGTTGATCAGCCGGGCCTGCGCCAGGATGGGCGATACATCCGTCACAAACGCCTGCTTGAGCCCGAGCGATGCCACCAGCGCATCGTTGCCGTCCTGCGCGGCGGCAAGGGCGTCACGATCCACCAGCAGCGCCTGTGCCAGCGCGCGCTGCAGCTCGATGGTGCTGGAGATCAGGCTCTCGACCGGATCCGTCACGTTGTGCGACTGGTCGAGCATATGGGCCAGCATCGGGTTGGCAGCCCCACGCCACTCGGCGTCCACCAGTTCATTGAAGATGAGGAACAGGCGGTAGGGATTGATGGAGCCCGTATCGAGATCGTCATCGCCGTAGCGCGAGTCGTTGAAATGAAACCCGCCGAGGCGCTTGGCATGAATCAGCCGCGCCACGATCATTTCAATATTGACGTTCGGGGCGTGATGGCCCAGGTCAACCAGACAGCGCGCGCGGGCGCCCAGCGTCTGCGCGGCCAGCAATGAACTGCCCCAGTCCTGGATGACGGTCGCATAGAAGGCCGGCTCGTACATCTTGTGCTCGATGAGCATGGTCCAGTCGTCCGGGAGCGCGGCATAGATCTCTGCCATCGAGGACAGGTAACGCTCGAAGGCGCGCGCCGTGTGCTGCTGTCCCGGAAAATTGGCGCCGTCGCCGATCCAGACGGTGAGGGCTTGCGACCCGAGCGCCACGCCCGTGCGGATGCAGTCGATATTGTGGGCCACCGCCTGGGCGCGCACGGCAGCATCGGTGTGCGTGAGGCTGCCGAACTTGTACGAGAGCGGCTGTCTGGGCTGATCCTGAAAGGTGTTGGAATTCACCGCCGAGAAGCCGAGGCCGAGGCTGGCAGCATGCTCGCGCAACGCCGCCGGGTCTGACGGCAGGTCCCACGGGAAGTGCAACGACACCTGGCTGGTGGCCCCCGTGAGTTGGTTGATGACAGCACAATCCTCAAGCTTGTCGAATATGTTGCGTGGCTCGCCGGGCCCGGGGAAACGGGCGAAGCGCGTGCCGCCCGTGCCGACCCCCCAGGACGGCAGCGCCACCTGAAACTGCGCCACGCCCTGCGCGATTTGCATGGCATCGATACCGCGCCTTTCCAGTTGGCGCGACAGCGCGTCCAGGTCAAAGGCGTGTGCCGCGGCCCGGGCCGCATTCTGTTCTTCAACAAGCTCGCGTTTGATCATGGCGGCCTTTCAGCGCGTGAATGCCGCCGCATTGCCGGCATCCACATTGATGATATTGCCGGTGGATTTGGCGGAACGGGGTGAAATGAAGAAGGCGATGGCTTCAGCGACGTCCTCTGGAAAAACGCTGCGCTTGAGCAGGCTGCGGTCGCGATAGATCGCCTCCAGGTCGCTGGTGGTGGTGTTGTATTGCTGGGCGCGCTGATCAGCCCACTCGCCCTGCCAGATCCGGGAGCCCCGCAGCACGGCATCGGGATTGACGACATTGACCCGGATGCCCGCGGGTGCGCACTCCAGTGCCAGGCAGCGCGCCAGGTGCAGTTCGGAGGCTTTGGCGGTGCAGTAAGCAGCGGCACCGGGTGAAGCCGCCAGCGCATTCTTGGAACCGACAAACACCATCGTCCCGCCCATGCCCTGCGCCTTCATCATGCGCACAGCTTCACGGCTGACCAGGAAATAGCCGGTGGATAACACATCCATATTGCGTTGCCACAGCGCGAGCGTAGTGTCTTCAATCGGCGACGCCGACGCAATGCCGGCATTGGAGATGCAGGCATCCACGCCGCCGAACAGCGCCGCGGTGTCCTGAAAGGCCCGTACGACATCAGCCTCAGAGGTCACGTCCACTTTCAAGGCGGCGACGTTATCTCGGCTGTGGCTGCCCTGCAGCAAGGCGCTGGCAGCGTCCAGTGCATCGGCGTCAATATCGCAAAGCACCACGCAGGCGCCATCGTCCATCAGGCGCCGGGCGCTGGCCAGGCCTATGCCGCCCGCCGCTCCGGTCACGAGTGCAATCCGCCCGGCCAGCGGTG
>CAYSKY010000491.1:0-3206 GCA_964431425.1 uncultured Burkholderiales bacterium | reverse complement strand
GCGTTGCCGGAGTAAAGAGCCCGTAAATCATTGATGGCGGTTACCACGAAGCCACAACCAACCTTCCCCGGCGTAGGCCGGGGGCCAATTTTCCGTCAATGAACTCGCAAACAAACTTGGACCCCGGCCTACGCCGGGGAAGGGCCTGCGCAGCAACCGCTTCCTACTGAGGAAACCGCTACCCCGCCACCAACTCCGCCTCCGCAAACAACGACCGGAAAACCACCTTCTTCACCTCCGTCCGGTCGGGGATCTGGAACAGGGCCGGGGTGATCATTTCCTCGAAGATACCTCGCAGGCTGCGCGCGCCGACCTTGTATTCCTCGGCCAGCGAGGCGATTTCCTCGAACACGCGCGGCTCGATGGTCAGTTCCACGCCTTCCGACTTGAACACTTCGCGGAACTGGTTGTAGAGACAGTTCTTCGGCTTGGTCATGATGGCCACCATCATTTCACGGGTCAGCGCGGTGAGGTTGGCCACCACCGGCAGGCGGCCGGTGAATTCGGGGATCAGGCCGAAGGCGATCAGGTCGGTGGGCTTGATGCGCGAATTGAGTTTGTCGAGGATGCGCTGATTGGTGCCTTCGGTGACCGAGATGAAACCGAAGGTGTGGGCATTGGAGGTGATGTCGTCCAGGCCCACGAACGCGCCGCCGCAGATGAACAGGATGTTCGTGGTGTCGATCACCTGGCCGTCGGAAAGCTTCACCAGCGAGCCCTCCATGATCTTGAGGAGCGCGTGCTGCACGCCCTCGCCCGAGGTGGTGGGTGCCTTGCCGCCGCTGGCTTTCAGCTTGTCGATCTCGTCGATGAAAACAATGCCGCGCTGCGCCTTGGCGAGGTTGCCTTGCGCCTTGTCGACGAGGCGCATGAGGATAGCTTCGATCTCGGTGTTGACGTACTGCGTCTGCGCGAGCGAGGTAGCATCGGCGGTGACAAACGGCACATCGATGGCGCGCGACAGCGTTTCACACATCAGCGTCTTGCCGGTGCCGGTCGGGCCCACCAGCAGCACATTGCTTTTGCCCAGTTCAATCGGGTTTTCGCCCGGCGAATCCAACATGCGCCCGAGCTTTTTGAAGTGGGCGTAGATCACCACCGCCATCACTTTCTTGGCTTCGTCCTGCCCGACCACGTACTGGTCGAGGTATTTGACGATGGCGCTGGGGGTGAGGCGCAGCTTGGGGGTGGAAGGGTTTCCGGCGGTGGACATCAACACGCTCCATGCATGGGTCTATGCGCCTTTGTACAGTCGGCAGGCGCGGATGGCAATCGCCGCGCTATTCCGCCGTGATTTTGCCGTCCTTGATCACCTTGGCCCACACAATCGATTCCTTCTTGATGGTGTTGGCGAGGTCCTCGCGCGAGCCCGGCTTGGCGGTGAGGCCGTGCTTGTCGAGCTGCTCACGAACGGCCGGCTCCTTGAGCACTTTCACGAGTTCGGCGTTCCATCGATCAAGGATGGGCTTGGGTGTTTTGCCGGGGGCTACGAAGGCATACCAGTTGCTGGCATCAAAGCCCGGAAATCCCGATTCAGCGATGGTCGGCACACTGGGCAGGTTCGGCAGGCGCTCCAGCCCGGTCACGGCCAGCGGACGCAGCTTGCCGGTTTCGATGTGCGGCCCGGCGGTCGAAAACGTGGAGTAATAGGCCGTGATGCGACCGGCCAGCAGATCAATCATGGCCGGGCCGCCACCCTTGTACGGCACGTGCACCATGTCCACGCCGGCGCGCTGCTTGAACATTTCGCCGGCCAGATGCGAGGCAGAGGCCACACCGGTGGAGGCGTAATCCAGCGATCCCGGCTTGGCTTTGGCGAGTGCCAGGAATTCGGCAAAGCTCTTGGCCGGTACGCCTGCGTGCACCACCAGCACGTTGGGGAAACTCAGGCCCATGGTGAGCGGCGCGATGTCCACTTGCGGGTCGTAGCCCAGTTTGGCGACCAAATGCGGCGCAATGCAGAGCGGCCCCACCGAACCCAGCAGGATGATGCTGCCATCGGGATTGGCGTTGGCGATTTGCTGGTGGGCGATGTTGCCACCCGCGCCCGCGCGGTTGTCCACCAGCACCGACTGCTTGAGGTTTTCGGAGAGCTTCCTCGCGATGATGCGTGCCGCGGTATCGGCTGCTCCGCCGGCCGCAAAGCCGACCACCATGGTGATGGGCTTGCTCGCGAATTCCTGCGCGACGGCGGATGCCGGCAGCAACGCAACAAGTACAGCAGCAAGAAAGGTTCGGGCGCGTGACATGGCAATCTCCTATGCGAAGCGAAAGTCTATTCTGAACCCAGCTTCAGGCGGCTGGGCTGGCGTTTTTCGATGGCGAATTTCAGCAGTGCGGCTACGCGGTAAAAACCGTGGGCAAACTTGCCGTAGGGCATGGTGGCAAACAGCGCCATCACCACGCCAAGGTGCACTGCGAGCAGCAAGGCCATCGCACCGCTGTCGCGCCAGAGCATTAGCGCGAGGCCGGTGGCGCTGATCAAAAACAGCAGCGCCATGAAGCCGTGGTCCATCATCTTCTGCGCCTGGTCGCCGTGCTGCTTGTGCCGGCGGATGTTCAGGAACATCAACGCCGCCGGGCCGATCAACAGGCCGATACCGCCGGCGATACCCAGCAGCACCGGCAGGCTGGTGAGCGCATAGGGCGCGGGCAGCTTCAGCACGTAGTGATAGAACGTGGCGATGCCGGTCGAGGCAAAGCACAGCATGAAGCCGTAGAAGGTCAGGTGGTGAGCGTGCCGCCGCGCGAGCGAGAAACGGTCATCCTCGTTGTTGCAGCCCTCGCCGTGCCCGCCCCCCAGATATTTCAAGCGCAGCGCATCGTGCGCTGCTTCGGCCACCGCCGGCCCACTCGCCGCGCCCGGCGGACTCTGGCGCCAGAAGCGTGCCACGCCGATGGCCAGCGCTAGCAGCGCAAAACCGAACACACCGCCGAACAGGAACACCATGGTGTTGTGCGGGATCACGGCATAAAAGTTGCCCGCCAGCGGCTCATGAAACAGGCTGCCCTTGAGGGCCATGGCCAGTATCAGAAACAGCGCGAGGCCGCCCGCGATCGACAGGGCCGTCGTGAGCCCGCTGCGGCGGTACAGCGCGCCCAGCGGCGCGGGCCAGGCAAAGGCAGCGTAGGTTTCCACGCGCACTTTCGCCATGGCCTGCGGCACGTTCACGGCGAACTCATGCGGCGGTGCGTACTGGAAGGCG
>CAYSKY010000490.1:0-3208 GCA_964431425.1 uncultured Burkholderiales bacterium | reverse complement strand
GTTCTACGCCTCGGTGCGCATGGACATCCGCCGCACCGGCACGATCAAGAAGGGTGACGAGGTGGTCGGCTCCGAGACCCGCGTCAAGGTGGTCAAGAACAAGGTCTCGCCACCGTTCAAGGAAGCCCACTTCGACATCCTCTACGGCGAGGGCATCTCGCGCGAAGGCGAGATCATCGACCTCGGCGTCGAGCACAAGATCGTCGACAAGTCGGGCGCCTGGTACGCCTACAAGGGCGAGAAGATCGGCCAGGGCAAGGACAACACCCGCAAGTTCCTCAAGGAAAACCCGGCTGTGGCGCAGGAGATCGAAGCCAAGATTCGCGCGGCAGTTGGTGTCAACGCTGCCGGTGGCGGTGGCAGCGACGAGAGCGAAGAAGTCGAGGAGTAATCCAGCCTGGCTGATCCGGCTCCGCGCGAATCGTGCGGGGCCGGCCTTCAACGGCGCAGGCCGGCAGCTTAAGCTGGCCGCCTGCCAACGAGATCGATATGAATACAACCGTTTTCCGGATCGCATTCCGGACTACGCTGGCGTTGTTCGCACTGAATTCCGGATGGCTGCATGCGCAAGGCACCGCGAAGTCCAACAAGGTAGATGCGGTCAAGGCGGGAGCATCGCGCATGAGCCACCAGGCAAAGGGGTCGTTTGAAGTTTCACTTAGTGCACAGTCCCTGGCGGACTCGGGCGCAGACGAAAAACTCGGCCGCATGTCGCTGGACAAGAAATTCTCCGGCGACCTGGTCGGGACCGGAAAGGGCGAAATGCTGTCCGCGATGACCGCCACCAAGGGGTCAGCCGCCTATGTGGCGATTGAACGCGTGGAAGGTTCCCTCAATGGCCGCAAGGGGACGTTTGTGTTGCACCACACGGGGCTCATGTCCCGCGGTGCGCAGTCGCTGTCGATCGCGGTGGTTCCAGATTCCGGCACCGGCGAACTCACCGGGATCGCCGGCACGCTCAAGATCGACATCGTCGACAAGAAGCATTTCTACGACTTTCAGTATTCGTTGCCGCAGTAATTGCGTGGCACACGCCGGCAACAAGCAAGATCGATGGTTGGGCCGCTGGACGCAGTTGAATCTGAGCAAGGCGGCTCTTTTTTCTTCCGCAGCACGGCGCCCATTCCGCAATGGCGCAGCGGCTGCATACAGGTGACACCACTTCAGGAGTCCAACATGCAGGCGATTTCATCAGAGTTGCATCCGCTGTTCCCCACCGCGCGCCCCCAGCCACTGGCACGTACGCGCCAGAAGCACCCCGTGGCGGCCTGCACGCGTTGCTCCGCGTTCTCATTCTTCAGCAGCGACATCAAGCGCGCCTGCAGCCGGGTGCGCAACGGCGCGCCTTGTCCCGGTGTCTTGTTGGGCACGCAGGCCAGCACGGCCTGGCGTTCCTGCGAAGGCTGTGGCGGCACCGGCTGGCAACTCGGCATGGTGTGTATGCACTGCCAGAGCCTGGGCTGGCGTTACGCGCGCCACGGGTGAGCACCACTGAATCCGCGGTGACCGATCCCGCCGAAGCCACCAAGCCCGCCAATCGCGAGCTACTGTCGCGCGCGCTGGCGCTGCTGTCCCGCCGTGAGATGGGGCGCAGTGAATTCGTCAGTAAATTGCTGGCGTCCGGCTACGAGAAGCCTGAAGTGGAAGAAGCCGCGGCTTGGTGTCAGGCACAGGGGTTTATCAATGAGACCCGCTATGTGGAAGGAGTGGCACGCCGGCTCTCATCCAAGTACGGTGCCAGCCGCGTGGCGAGCACACTGCGCGGCAAGGGCGTTACAGAGGATGCCATCGCCGAGGCGATGCCGGACCTGAAGGTCAGCGAAATCGATCAGGCGCGACTGCTGTGGGCGCGCAAGTTTGGCGCACCGGGCGAGACGCAGTCCGAAAAGGCAAAGCAAATGCGCTTTCTGCAATCGCGCGGGTTCAGCTTCGATACGATCAAGAAGGTAGTGCGAGGCGAACTGGACGATTAACCAGCGCGGTCCAGTCTGAAAAAGCGGGAAACAAAATCCTCCGCTGCACAAAGGCGCGGAAGTCCACTTTATGGAAAGTGGCGCTTGGGGTCAGCGCAATTGCGAGGAGTAGGCGTTCGACTTGCTCGTCCACTTCAACAGCTTGTCTCCGGCGTTCGGATCCAGATCAAGCCAAAGCAGTGGTGCGGCTGCCAGCACCAGTCCCATCGCAAAAACGCACATGCGGCGTGTAGACATGGAGCGAATTTACACGTTTGCGTGAAAAGTGTGAACTGGTTCACACAATTGTTCACAGCCAACACGATCGCCAAACCGTCCTGGCCGCCGATATTTCCTGACCGATTGGTCAGGAAATATCGGTTTTGACCCCGACCGGCGTATAATTTCCCGCTCAATTCGGGGGTAGTCATGGCCAAAGTCACTCAGCTGCCTGTGCAGGGCGGTCCACATTCCGACCACGAAGCCGGGCGCAATCCGGGCACCAAGTTCGACCTCGGGCCCGTCAAGGACGTCAGGGTCAATCGCAGTGCAGTGGAACGTCGTGCGGCGACCATGTCCACGCGGCGCACCGTGAAGAAAGAATGGCAGGCCGCCTGGCTGATTCACGCCGTCAAAACGATCGATCTCACCACCCTGAGCGGCGACGATACCCCCGGAACCGTCCGCCGCCTATGTGCCAAGGCACGGCAGCCGGTTCGCAGCGAGCTTCTCAAGGATGTGGGCTACACCGGGCCCCTGCAAACGGGTGCTGTCTGCGTGTACCACACCTTCGTCAAAACGGCGGTGGAAGCCTTGCATGGTTCCGGCATTCCGGTTGCCGCCGTTTCCACCGGCTTTCCCGCAGGCTTGACACCGTTTGCGCTGAAGCTCGAAGAAATCAAGGCCAGCGTAAAGGATGGCGCGAGTGAAATCGACATCGTCATCTCGCGTGAGCACGTGCTCAACGGCAACTGGCGCGCGCTCTACGACGAAGTCAAAGCCTTCCGCGAAGCCTGCGGCCCGGCGCACATGAAATCCATCATCGCCACGGGCGAACTGGGCACGCTCAAGAACATCATGCGCGCCTCGATCGTCTGCATGCAGGCCGGGTCCGATTTCATCAAGACCTCGACCGGCAAGGAACCGACCAACGCGACGCTCGCCGGATCGCTGGTGATGGTGCGTGCGATCCGCCAATACCATGAACAGACCGGCGTGCGCGTCGGCTTCAAGCCGGCCGGCGGCATCCGCACCGC
>CAYSKY010000489.1:0-3212 GCA_964431425.1 uncultured Burkholderiales bacterium | reverse complement strand
CGCGATCCCCAAGGCCAACGGTTACCAGTCCCTGCACACCACCTTGTTCGGGCCGTTCGGCACGCCGGTGGAATTGCAGATCCGCACGGCCGACATGCACAAGATCGCCGAGGCCGGTGTGGCGGCGCACTGGATGTACAAGACGCTAGAGGGTGACGACGCCAACCTGTCCAACATGCAACAAAAAACCCACCAGTGGCTGCAGTCGCTGCTGGAGATCCAGTCGGGCTCGGGCGATGCGCTGGAGTTTCTGGAACACATCAAGGTCGACCTGTTCCCGGATGCCGTATACGTGTTCTCGCCCAAGGGCAAGATCCACTCGCTGCGCAAGGACGCCACCCCGATCGACTTTGCCTATGCCATCCACTCCGACATCGGCAACCGCGCCATCGGCGCGCGGGTGAATGATGAAAGCGTGCCGCTGTCGGTGCGCCTGAAAAACGGCGACCGGGTCGAGATCGTCACCGACCCCGATGGACGGCCCAATGCCTCATGGCTCAATTACGCCACCACCGGCCGCGCGCGTTCGCACATCCGGCAGTACCTCAAAACACAGCAGCAGTCCGAGGCCGTGGAACTGGGCGAGTTGCTGCTGATTCGCGCGGTGCACTCGCTCAATTTCGATCCGAACGACATTGGCAGGATTCACTGGAACCGGCTGCTCAAGGGTGACCACGCCAAGACCAAGGAAGCCGTGCTGACCGAAATCGGCCTCGGCAAGCGGCTCGCCATCGTCGCCGCGCGCAAATTGTTTGCCGTGTCAGACCTTGTGCTACCGGAGCACAAGCAGCGTGATTCAATCGTCATCCGCGGCACCGAGGACCTGGCGGTGCAATTCGCCAACTGCTGCCGGCCGATTCCGGGCGACCCGATCATCGCGCAGATGAAGGGCGGCCAGGGCCTCATCATCCACACCCACGACTGCCCGGCCATCCACCCCTTCCGCACCGACCCCGAAAAATGGGTGGACGTGCAATGGGACCCGACCATCGACCGGCTGTTCCACGTCGATATCCGCATCACCGTCACCGACCGGCGCGGCGTGCTGGCCAAGCTCGCGGCCGAAATCACCGCGGCGGATTCCAACATCGCCCACGTCAACATGGGCGACCCCAACGCTCAGGACCAAAAATATGCAGTCCTGCAATTCACGCTGGACGTCCGCCACCGCATGCACCTCGCACAGGTCATGCGGCAGCTCCGGCGCATGCCCGAAGTGGTGCGCATCCAGCGTGTAAAATCGGCCGCCGCCACCAAGCAGAGAACCGAATGAAACAGATCATCGCCACCAACAATGCTCCCGCCGCGATCGGCACCTATTCGCAGGCCGTGCGCGCCGGCAACACGGTGTACCTGTCGGGCCAGATCCCGCTGGACCCGGCCACCATGCAACTGGTGGAGGGCTTCGAGGCCCAGGTGCGCCGCGTGTTCGACAACCTGAAGGCGGTGTGCGAAGCGGCAGGCGGATCGCTCAACGACCTCGTCAAGGTCAATGTGTATCTCATCGATCTCGCCAACTTTGCCAAGGTAAACGAGATCATGGCCACCTACATCAGCCAGCCCTATCCCGCACGCGCTGCGGTCGGCGTGGCGTCGCTGCCGCGCGGCGCGCAGGTCGAGATCGAGGGCGTGATGGTGCTCGAAAGCATTGATCCGGCTCGCATCGGTTAAGCGGTCCGGCCTGAAGGAATTCACCAATCCGCAGCACACCGGCCATCGACCATATGCCGCAATTTCCCAAACCGCCCGCGGTTTGAACAACTGATGGTCAAGGCGCCAGCCAAAGCAAAGTCTCCTCCGCGCGATGCCACCACCGTCGCGCAAAAACTCGCCAAGCTCGGCCTGCGGGCCGATTGGGATTACGCATTGCATCTGCCGATGCGGTACGAAGACGAAACCCGCATCACCCGTGCGCGCGATGCCCGACCCGGCGTGCCCTGCCAGGTCGAGGCCGAGATTACCCACACCGAGATCGCCTACCGGCCGCGGCGCCAGCTGGTGGTGCAGGCACAGGATGGCGACACCACCCTGCACCTGCGGTTTCTTAATTTCTACGGCAGCCAGGTGAAGCAGCTCGCGCCCGGACGGCGGCTGCGATTGTTTGGCGAAGTCCGCGCCGGCTTTTTCGGCGCGGAGATGGTGCACCCGCGCTACCGCATCGTCACCGAAGGCGAGGCGGTGCCGGAAGCGCTGACGCCGGTGTATTCCACCACGGCCGGTGTGTCGCAAACGGTGTTGCGACGCCTCATTGACCAGTCACTGCGGCGCCTGCAATCTGAGCTGGACGACGATGCCCTGCCCGGCAAGGTGCGCAGCAAACTGAAGCTCGATGACTTCGCGCCCAGCGTACTGACGCTGCACCGCCCGCCGCCCAACGCTTCGCTGGAGGCCCTGGCCGAGCGCACCCATCCGGCATGGCGGCGCATCAAGTTCGACGAGTTGCTGGCGCAGCAGCTCGCCATGAAAAAAGCCCGCGCCGCGCGCGACGCCAAGTCCGCGCCGATGCTGGTGGCAAAGGACGCGCTGACGACACGTTTCCTGCAGTCGCTGCCCTTCGGCCTGACCGGCGCACAGCAGCGCGCCTGGGCGGAAATCGCCAAAGACCTGGCCGGCGAGCACCCCATGCAACGATTGCTGCAGGGCGATGTGGGCAGCGGCAAGACGGTGGTCTCGGCGCTGGCGGCGGCGCAGGCCATCGACAACGGTTACCAGGCGGCTATCATGGCGCCCACCGAAATTCTGGCCGAGCAGCATTACCGAAAACTCTCCGCGCTGCTGGAGCCGCTGGGCGTGACCGTGACCTGGCTGACCGGTAGCCTCAAGGCTGCCGAGAAGCGCGCGGCCATCGGCGACATCGCCAGCGGCGCCACGCAGTTGGCCATCGGCACGCACGCGCTCTTCCAGGAAGGCGTCAGCTTTGCCAAGCTCGGGCTCACAGTGATCGACGAGCAGCACCGCTTCGGTGTGGGCCAGCGCCTCGCGCTGCGCGAGAAAGGCGCGAAAGCCTATTCGGGCGACAACAGCGAGCCGCACCAGCTGATGATGAGCGCCACGCCGATCCCGCGCACCCTGTCGATGAGCTACTTCGCCGACCTCGATGTGTCGGTGATCGACGAACTGACGCCCGGCCGCACGCCGATCCACACCAGGCTGGTGGCTGATTCGCGGCGCGGCGAAATCCTCGAACGCATACGCGCCGCAGTGAGCGATGG
>CAYSKY010000488.1:0-3225 GCA_964431425.1 uncultured Burkholderiales bacterium | reverse complement strand
GTGTAAACACGCCGGCGTTTGCCGTGCGGCGTGAGGTCACACGAAAAAATCTGCCCGTCGTCCTTCAGCACCTCATTGGCGCCGAAATTGAGCACGTCGGCCACCCGCCCGACTTCATAGGTGGCGTCTTTCAGGCACAGGCCGGATTCGCTGGTAATCAGCAGCGCGATCTGCTCGGTGCGACCGCGCACAATGGCGGCCGCCCTGTTGAGGATGTTGCTGCGTTCAAAGCGCGTGAGCTTGGGTTTGTACGCTGCCGCCTTCGCAAAGGCATCGCGAACTTCTTCCAATGTGGCTTTGGGCACGGAACCGATGATCTGGCGGGTATACGGATTCTCGACATTGATCACCCGGTCGCCGCTGCGATCACTGCCCACGCGCGCACCGGCAATGCGCATCGATTCACGCCGGAAGTTGTCACCGTCCATGGTCAGGCCGCGTGGTTGAGGATGAGGTCGAACGCATCGAAGTTGCGCCAGCGACGCGTGTCGGCGGCGAGGTCGATGCGGCGATTGAGGATCAGCGGCACGCGCTGCTCGGAAATGCCGCCGTGCGACCGCAGCGGTACGTCCAGTGCGGTCAGGTCATGCCGGGAGGCCGAGGTGCCGATGACCGTGAATCGTTCCGAGACCACCACTAGGTCGCCTATGCGATCGGCGGGCAGTTCAAAGCGTTTGGCGGCTTCTTCGCGAGTACAGACTGCTTCCATGCCGGGCATGGCCGCGATGCGCTTGGCCAGTGCGGCAATATCTGTTCCGGCGGGCAGGTAGACGGTGGCGAATGAGCCCAGCGCACCATGATGCACTACATAAGGATCGGTAATCGGCAGGATCACCCGCGCGCCGGCCGCACCCAGCCAACCGTCCAGCACGTCCTGCAGGTAAATCACATTGGGCGCTGCATCCATGCCGGTTTTGGCATTCATGCCGTGGTCGGCGGTGACGGCGATGGCGTATCCAGCGGCATCAAGCTGTGCGAGGTAGCCGTCCATCATGGCGTAAAAGTCGTCGGCTGCCGGGGTACCGGGCGCGTGTTTGTGCTGCACGTAATCGGTGGTGGACAGGTACATCACGTCGGGGCGGCGGGTTTTCATGAGCGCCACCCCGGCGGCGAAAACAAACTCCGACAGATCGGCGCTGTAAACGCTGGGCAAGGGCTTGCCGACCAGTTCCAGCGCGCCTTCAATGCCATTCACGGCCAACGTGACCTTGTCGGCTTTTTCGGCGGAAAAGCAGATGCCCTTCATTTTGTGCCCGAGCAGTTCGCGCAGCTTGTCCTTGGCGGTGACCACAGCCACCGACTTTCCGGCATCGGCCAGCGCGGCCAGCAGCGTGGGGACCCGCAGCCACTTCGGGTCGTTCATCATGACTTCGGTGCCTGATTCGGTATCGAACAGGTAATTGCCGCAGATGCCGTGCACCGAAGGCGGGGTGCCGGTGACGATCGACAAATTGTTGGGGTTGGTGAAGCTGGGCACCACGCAGTCGGCCAGCAGTGGCGTGCCGCTGGCGAGCGTGCGTTTCATCCATGGCATTTTGCCGTGGGCCACGGCCTGGGCGATGTATTCCGGCTCGCAGCCGTCAACACAGACCACCACGACGGGTGTGGTGGGCAGTTTGTAAGTGCGGTTATTTACGTTCAGCACGGCATTACCTTTCAGAGCGGACGGCCTCGCCGCGCGCAGTGGCGACGGGGGCTGATTTTGTGGGCTTGGGTTCGCCGGCAGGGCGGCGCTGGTTGTGTTCGATGGTGCGGGCCTTGCTGTCCATGACGTGGTCGAACATGGCTTTGCCGGCGGCATTGGGATCGCCGGAGGCGATGGCTTTGACGATCAGGCGGTGCTCGGTGGCGGAAATCGGCATCAGCCAGCCATCTTCCAGGTTGAGGCGGCGGAACAGCGATAGTTCCTTGATGAGCTTGCGGTAGATTTCGGTGAGCTTGCTGTTACCCGCCAATTCCACCAGCCGGTCGTGAAACCCGAGGTTCAGCAGATGGTAGTGGTAAGCGTCCTTGGTCTTGACGGCCTGTTCCATGGCATCGACCATGCCGCGGATTTCTTTCAGTTGTGGCGGCGTGATGTTTTCTGCCAGCTTGCGGCCCACCAGCTCATCCATGGCGGCGCGCAGGTCGAAGATATCGACGGCTTCTTCCACCGAGATATCGCGTACAAAGACGCCGCGGTTCTTGGTGATTTTGACCAGGCCCGCTTCCTCCAGCATGCGAAAAGCCTCGCGCAGGGGGCCGCGGGAAATGCCCAGCTTGGCAGCCAGCGTCATCTCGGTCAGCTTTTCGCCCGGCGCCAGGGTACCGGACAGGATCATGCGTTCCAGCTCCGCGTGCACGACATTGACCAGCGAGCTGGTCTGCAGCAGTTCGATGGTGGGATGCGTGGCGGGAACGGAGGCTGGACTGGGTGTCATGGTCAGGTATTAGACGCCGATCCGGCCGGATTGTCTACAATCTGCAAAAAACAATTGACATCGCTTTTCGCCCCTCCTAGACTGGCCCACGGCTATCAGGGGTCGGTCGGGCGCATGTCCGGGCGCGTTACGGCAAGATTTACGGCCCCTGTCACAGAACCGACACGCAACAGCCGCACAGTTCCGCACTCAGCAATCTTCGACTACACGAAAGGGAACCGATATGAAACACGCATGGGCTAAATCTGTCTTGATGAGCTGCCTGGGACTGGCCATGGCATCGTCTGCTTGGGCGCAAAAGACGCAGTTGCTGGTGTACACCGCGCTGGAAACCGACCAGCTGAAGGCCTATGAACAGGGCTTCAACAAGGAGTACCCGGACATCGAGATCAAGTGGGTGCGCGATTCCACCGGCGTGATCACCGCCAAGCTGCTGGCCGAAAAAGCCAATCCGCAGGCCGATGCCGTGATGGGCGTGGCTGCTTCCAGCCTGGCACTGCTGGATACCAACGGCATGCTGGTTCCGTATGCACCGGCCAATCTTGCCGCCATCAGCGCCAAGTACAAGGACAAGAAAAACCCGCCGGCCTGGTTTGGCATGGACGTGTGGGGCGCGACCATTTGCTTCAACACGGTCGAAGCGGCCAAGAAGAACATCCCGAAGCCGGAAAGCTGGCAGGACCTCACCAAGCCCATCTACAAGGGCCAGATCGTGATGCCGAACCCGGCCTCGTCGGGCACCGGCTACTTTGACGTCACCGCCTGGCTCACCATCTGGGGTGAGAAGGGTGGTTGGGAATACATG
>CAYSKY010000487.1:0-3231 GCA_964431425.1 uncultured Burkholderiales bacterium | reverse complement strand
GGTTGATGGTGCTTACGCCGTTGCAGGGGCGTTTACAGGTTTTTTTGTTGGGCTTACGGGCGTAGGTGCCGGTGCGCTTATGACACCGATGCTTCTGCTAATTTTTGGGGTTGCTCCGGCCACCGCGATTGCAACAGATCTTTGGTTCGCGGCTACAACCAAACTTGTGGCCGCATATATTCACAATGATGCGGGTCAGGTTGATTGGGCCGTAGTTCGACGCCTGTGGGCCGGCAGCTTGCCGATGGCTCTTGCTGTTGTTTTGGTGGTAAGTGCCGGAGCGAAAGTCGTCAAGCTTACTTGGTTGAGTCAGGCGGTCGGGGTGGTTGTTCTTGTGACGGCAATGGGAATGCTTTTCTCTCCTCAGCTAGTGAACTATGCGCGAAGTCGTCGTCTCGGCTCTCCTGCGAAGTTTAAGGGGATGCAGCCGCTGCTTACGGTTTTGGCGGGGGGCGCGCTTGGCGCCTGCGTCGCGCTTACATCTGTAGGAGCAGGGGCGTTGGGGAGTGTGATGCTGATGTACTTATATCCGCTACGGATGGTCCCGCACCGGTTGATTGCGACCGATATCGTCCATGCCATTCCGTTGGCCGTTGTTTCCGGGCTGGGTTATCTATTTGTGGGGCTTGTAGATTGGGCGATGCTGATTAGCCTGCTTGTGGGATCTGTTCCTGCCGTAGTTGTCGGCAGTCTATTGGCACGCCGGTTTTCTGCACGTAAAGTCCAAGTGCTACTCGGAGGTGTTCTTTTGATGGCGGGAATCAAGACCTTGGCGTAGCGCCCATGTCAGCTAGGGATGGTCGGCCTAGCTTAGCCGGCAAGTTATAATTGCCCACTTCCCCGACGTCAGACAGGTCGGGGCGTTAATTTTGGCGAGATCTAATGAAGAAAGTTCTTGTAACGGGTGCGGACGGGTTCATTGGGTCGCATTTGACTGAGGCGCTAGTGCGCTCAGGTATCGATGTTCGCCCGTTCGTCCTTTATAACTCCTTCAACTCTTGGGGTTGGCTTGATCAGGCTCCCGCTGATATTCGCGCCAACCTAGATGTGTTTTCCGGAGATGTGCGCGATCCCAACGGTGTGCGAACCGCGATGAAGGGTTGTGATGCGGTATTGCATCTTGCGGCACTGATCGCGATCCCCTATTCCTACCATTCTCCCGACACCTACGTTGATACCAACATCAAAGGCACGCTGAACGTATTGCAGGCTGCGCGGGAGTTGGGAGTGTCGCGTGTAATTCATACTTCGACCAGTGAGGTTTATGGTACGGCACGCTTCGTCCCTATTACTGAAGAGCATCCGGTGTTGGGGCAGTCTCCCTACTCGGCATCAAAGATCGGTGCCGACCAGTTAGCAAATTCGTTCTATGCCTCGTTTGGATTGCCTGTAGTGATCGCTCGCCCATTTAACACCTATGGCCCGCGACAGTCAGCGCGTGCCGTTATTCCGACGGTGATTGCGCAGATTGCCAGCGGCGTTCGAAAACTGAAGCTTGGAGCAGTCCATCCCACACGGGATTTCAACTATGTGACCGATACAGTGAATGCATTCATCGCGGCTATGAAAAGTGACCAAGGCGTCGGCGAGGTAGTCAACTTCGGTTCGAACTATGAGATTTCCATTCGCGACACGGTGAGCCTGATTGCGGACGTAATGGGCGCCCAGGTAGAAATCGAAACGGATGAAATCCGCTTGCGGCCGGCAAACAGCGAAGTAGAAAGGCTATGGGCGGATAACCGGAAAGCGCGCCAATTGTTTGGATGGGAGCCTGAATACGGGGGGCTGGAAGGGTTGCGTCGCGGACTTTCCGAGACCGCGCAGTGGTTTTCTGACCCGATCAATCTCGCCGGCTACAAGGCCGGTCGCTATAACATCTGAACAATTTTTCGATGATAGATGTCCCACCCACAACGGATTTTGTAGCTCGTCTGAAGCAGGTTCTTGGGCAGCCCGTGCTGTCGATCCCGCTGCATGAGCCAGAATTCGCTGGCAATGAGTGGGTTTATGTCAAGGAATGTCTGGATACCGGCTGGGTGTCGTCTGTTGGAAAGTTTGTCGATCAATTTGAGACCAAGCTTGCAGAATATACCGGCACAAAGCACGCGATTGCGGTGGTTAACGGCACGGCAGGGTTGCATGTGGCGCTTCACGTAGCAGGGGTCAGTCCGGGTGACGAAGTTTTCGTGCCAGCGCTGTCTTTTGTGGCAACGGCAAATGCGGTGTGTCATTGTGGGGCGGTCCCCCATTTTGTGGACAGTGAAGGCGCTTCATTTGGAATGGGTGCTGCAGGGCTTGCAGATCATCTAGCGCGGATTGCTGAACCGACTGCCTTTGGTTTCAGAAACCGATTGACCGGGCGCAGATTGGCGGCGATTGTGCCGATGCATGTATTTGGTCATCCGGTGGATATGGATTCACTGCTGACAGTGGCTGCTCGCTACAAGCTGCCAGTGGTTGAAGACGCTGCGGAGTCTCTTGGGTCGTGGATTGGAAGCAGGCATACCGGCACTTTAGGTGAGATGGGTGTTTTGAGTTTCAATGGCAATAAAATCATTACAACTGGTGGTGGCGGCGCAATATTGACCAACCACGCTGAAACAGCCTGCCGGTTAAAACAACTAACAACCACAGCCAAGCAGCCGCACCGTTGGGAGTTTGTTCACGATGAGATCGCATTCAATTATCGCCTCCCAAACCTGAATGCGGCTATGGGTTGCGCACAACTTGAGCGATTGCCGGAGTTTCTTCAGCAGAAACGTAGTCTGGCTAAGTCCTATGCAAAAGCATTTGCTAGTGCGCCAGGCATTCAATTCGCTGTTGAGCCGCCAGGTTGCACTAGCAATTATTGGCTCAATGCAATATCCCTGTCTTTGGCGTCCGGTGAGCGCCGTGATGAATTTCTCAAAGCGGCTCATGAGGCCGGCTACCAGTGCAGGCCTGTATGGCGATTGTTGCATCGTTTGCCGATGTACGCGAGTTGCCCTCGTATGGAATTGCCGGTTGCTGAAAGGCTAGAGAAAACCCTGATTAATTTGCCAAGCAGTGCCAAGCTTTCTGGAGTGACGGCCTGATGCTGGAGGTTTTCCGCAAGCTGAAGGCTATTCTCGATCCGGCGCAAATAAGAGATGTCTCTACATTACTTGGGCTGATGCTGATCGGGGTGTTATTGGAGACGTTGGGCGTTGGATTGGTAGTACCAGTGTTGGCGGTGATAACAGATATCAATAC
>CAYSKY010000486.1:1420-3240 GCA_964431425.1 uncultured Burkholderiales bacterium | reverse complement strand
CTCCGCCAGCGCCTCGTCCAGCCGCAGCACGTCGTCTTCCTTGGCGGCGATGTTCTCGTGCTCGGTGGTGAAGCTCACGTGAATCTGTTCCCCGCCGCGCCGGTCGGTGGTGCGGCGGCGGATGAAATCAACAATCACCGAGCGCATCACCCGTGCGGCATAGCCGATGAAGTGTGCGCGATCATCCAGGTCGATTTTGCCGGCATTGAGAAACCGCATGTACGACTCGTGTACCAACGCCGTGGTATCCAGCATCGTAATTGGCTGGTTGTGCGCCAGCCGACTGTGGGCGATGCGCTTGAGGTCGCCATACGCCGACTCAAAAAGGACATTCAGCGCGGCGGGGTCCGGTGTGCCGTTTTGCAGGCTTTTCAGGACGGCGGTGAATTCTCCCATGCGCAGCAGGGTCTCCAGACGGGTTCGGGGCGGATGAAACTTGCGTTTGCTCGAAACGAAAGTATCTCAGCGGTACCCGCTCCGAGCAAGGGCGACCTCAACGGCGCCATCGCTCGATCCAGTTGGCGCTTCAGGGGGTTCGCGCTATGGGAGCCGCTTGCCTGCCTGGCTCTTGACGATCGAAACATCCGCGGCGGTGATACTGCCGCTGGCATTGACGTCCAGCCGGAAGTTGCCAGTGGTGGTGACCGATGTTGCCGCGGGCAGGCGTGACTTCACCAGCACGATGTCGGTCGAAGTCACCGCGCGATTTTCAAACACATCGCCCAGCAGGAAGCCCAGCGAGGCCGACGGCGACATTGCGCCGTTAACGTTGTTGAGCTGCACCGTGACGCGCGAGTTGTCGGGCACCGTGGTCAGGTTGACGGTGACTTCAGTGCCGGACATGGCCGTGCTCACGCCAGTGAGCGCATTGCCCTGGCCGTTGATCGCCGTCACCGAACCGAGCGTGGTCACCGGATTGTTGAACTGGAACACGATCCGGTGGCCGGCGCCGATGCTGCGCGGTTCGGTGCTGACCGCCTGGGTGATGGTTTTTGCGGTGTCGATGATGACTTCAAACGGCCCCGGCGCGCCGTGCAGCTTGCGCGAGACCACTTTGTTCAGCACCAATGCCGGCGGCGTGGTGACATTGACCGCGGCAGAGGCCGCGCCGGTGCCGGCGCTGTTGGTGGCGGTCACGCTGCACGTATAGGAGGTGTTGTTGCCTAAGCCGGTCACGAGGATGGGGGAGCCCGTCGCCGAGCCCGTGAATGCGCCCGGGTTGCAGGTTGCCTGGTAGCTGGTGATGGCCGCCCCGCCGTTGTTCACCGGAGGCGTGAAGCTGATGCTGGCCTGTCCGCTGCCCGGCGTTGCCACCAAGCCGGTCGGTGCATCGGGCACCGCCACCAGCGGCGGGAACGTGACACTCAACGTACAGTCGGCCTGGATATTGGTGATCGTGTAGGTGTTACCGCTGAGTGTACCGGTGCAGGTGCCGCCGATGACCGTTCGGAAACCGGAATCGGGTGTGATGGTGAAGCTCATGCCGCCGCCCTGGGGTGCCTGCAAAAAGCTCGGGGAAACCGTGCCGTTCGGGCCGCCTGAGGCAGGAACCGAATACACCGGAAGCGCGACAAAGTTGGCGGTGACGGTGTTGGCAGCGAAGGCGCCGATCAAACAGTTGCCGGTGCCCGCACAGGCGCCGCCACTCCAGCCGGTGAACGCGTAATACGGATCCGGCGTTGCGGTCAGCGTCACGATGGTGCCTTCCGGCTGCTGGTAACTGCAGCTAAAGCCGCAGGAAATCACCGGCGGTTGGGAAGTCACGGTGCCGCCAAAGGGGACATTCTTGTTGACGGTCAGCAGATAACGCGGCGCTGGGC
>CAYSKY010000486.1:0-1410 GCA_964431425.1 uncultured Burkholderiales bacterium | reverse complement strand
CAGGTAGGACAGGATGTCGCCATCGGGGCCGAGGTTGTCGATCTGCCCGCGCAGTTCGCCGGAAATGTAGGCTGTGGTGTAGATGTTGATGTACCAGCGGCCGGCTAGAATGTCCGCCTCATCAGCCTGGTTGTAGGTGAAAGTCCCGTAGTTCTGGGTGCCTCCCGCGTTGTACTTGACCACACCGACATTGCGGCGGACCGACGGCCCCTGAAACAAAACGGAGCTGACCATTCCTTCCAGGCCGCCGAAACTCATGCTGTAGGTAATGGTCTTTGCGTCGGTGTTGACCTGCACCGTGGCAGTCCCGGTGGCTGGGGAAAGGCTGACCGGGCTTTCCTGCGCGCCTTCGAGAACCACATTGAACGTGACCGGCACCGGCACAAACAGCACGGCTATCGAGCAATCAAAAAAGACAGGATTGGTGGTGAACACATTCCCCACCAGCGAGCCCCCACAGGTACCGCCCACCGAGACGGTGTAGCCGGGGTTGGGAGTGATCGTGATGCTGGTGGTGGCGCCGGGTACCAAGGTGACGGGTGCGGCCGGACTGATGCTGCCATTCGCACCCGCGCCGGGTGTTACGACATAGCCTTGGGTGAAATTGGCGGACGCGAAGTGGTCGGCGTCCATGGTCAGTTGGCAGGTGCCGGTGCCGCTGCAGTCTCCCGACCAGCCGTCGAAGGTATAGCCGGCCTGCGGCAGCGGGGTGAGCGTGACCACCGTGCCGCCGGAATAGGACTCACTGCAATCAAAACCGCAATCGATGCCCGGCCCGGTAACGCGGCTGCTGTTACCGAAGAAACCACCGGCGTTGTTGTTCACCGAAAGGAAGTAGGACGGTCCAACAACTGTGATGGTGATGGTGCGGGCTTCTCCCGCGAGCGGCGGCTGGAAATCGTTGCGCACGCCGCGATAACTGAAACTGTCGGTGCCGGAGAATCCGGGTGCGGGCGTGTAGGTGAAGCTGGTGCCAAAGTTCTGCACCAGCGTGCCGTGTGTGGGCTGGGTCACCACTTCAATCTGGTTGAATGAGAGCGTGTTGAGCGTGATCTGGCTGGAAAGGTCGATATTGACCGGCAAATTGGCGACCGTCGTGGGTGTGATCGGCGGCAACTGCTGCTTGATGTAACCCGCGATGGATGCGAGATCGGCCGCTGACAGTTGCGAAACATTGAAGTCGCTGGCCATCTGGAAATTGTTCGCACGCGCATAGGCGATCACGCCGCCGGTATCGCCGGCACCGTTGAGCATGGTGCCAGTCGGCGTGAAGGCAAAGTGGCAGCTGAACGCACACGAGTTCTGGTACAGGGTCTGTCCGTTGGCGTTATTGGCCGGCGTCACGTTCACCGCTGCAGACGGCGCACTGTCGCCGCTGCTGTTGGTGGCCCTGGCGGTGCAGGTATAGGC
>CAYSKY010000485.1:0-3246 GCA_964431425.1 uncultured Burkholderiales bacterium | reverse complement strand
ACAGAGACGGCCATCATCGAGCCGCAGGCCGTGGCGCGCGCGGCGGCCTTTGGCGGCGATCGCGCCGCGGGGCTGCGCGATTTGCTGAAGGAAAAACAGCCTTCCCTGCGCACCTCGCTGCCTTCCGAAATTGGCCAGCTCACCACATGGCTGTGCCACCCGGTGGCGCACAACATCACCGGCACCGCAATCCCGATCGACGGCGGCTGGACCAGCCAGTAGTCGTAGGCGTGGTCCGACAGGCCAAGATGTAGATCAAGCACTGGCGCGGCTTCCCGGGCATTTTTGGCCTGGACCCCGCGCCAGTGCTTGTTTTTCGGACTTTGGTGACGCTTCTCATGTGCCGCCTTTGACGGCCCCTCTCAAAGCTGGCCACCGGTAGAATCGTGCGTCCAACAGCGCGGGCATACCGGGACGTCACCTCCTGGTTTCTTTCCGCCATCCAATCAACCGGGAGTGAATTCATGTCACGAGGTCATTGCGCCTTTCCATTTGCCGCCGTCCTGTTGTCCGCCTGTGCGTGGTGCGCCGTGGCGGCCGAAAGCGCGGCGCCCGCTGCCACGCCGGCTGCCAAGACGGCCAAACCGGATGACAAGCCCATCCCCGAGGCCAAGGTCTGGGTGACCAAACATACCCTGCCCATCGGCGGCGCAAATCTCGCCTACACCGCCACCGCCGGCACGCTGTCGATCAAGAACGACAAGGATGAACCCGTCGCGCTGTTCGGCTTCACCGGCTACGTGAAGGACGGTGTCGATGCACGCACGCGGCCGATCATCTTTGCCTACAACGGCGGGCCGGGTTCCTCTTCGGCGTGGCTGCATATGGGCATCCTAGGCCCCAAGCGCACGGTGATCACCGACCTGGATTCCAATTCGCGCGCGCCGTTTCGCACCGTCGATAACGAATTCAGCATTCTCGATCGCGCCGACCTGGTGATGATCGACCCGATTGGCACCGGCTTCTCGCGCGTGGTGGGCAAGGGCGAAGGCAAGGAATACTGGGGCGTCGACCAGGACGTGAAGTCGGTGTCGGCGTTCATCGTCAAGTACCTCAGCCAGAACAATCGCTGGGCCTCACCGAAGTTCATCCTCGGTGAGAGCTATGGCGGCATGCGCTCCGGCGGTGTCGCGTTTGAGCTTCTCACAAAACACAACGTGGCACTCAACGGCGTGGCGCTGGTCTCACCGTTCATGGACTACGGCTCCGGCGGTTCTGAGCTGTTGCTGAGCGACCCGCAGGTCAACTTCTTTACCACGTACGCCTCCACCGCTTGGTATCACAACATGATCGCCAACCGCCCGGCCGAGTTGCAGCCTTTCCTGCGCGAAGCAGAAAAATTCGCCCGCGACGTTTATGCGCCGATGCTCTTCAAGGGCAACCGCGCGACGGCGGAAGAGCGGCAGGCGACGTTGGCTGGCCTTGCACGCTTCACGGGTTTGAGCGCCGACTACTGGGACAAGATGAACCTGCGCATGGATGAAGCGCACTTCCTGCAGGAACTGATGCGCAACAAGGGTGAAGTCATCGGCCGCGCCGACACGCGCTACAAGGGCGGCAGCATCAGCCGCATCGCCGAGACCATGAAGTACGACCCCTATGCCTCGTCGATCGCGCCGGCCGTGGTGGCAACCTTCAACGATTACTATCGGCGCGAGCTCAAGGTGGAATCGGAACGCGAATATGTGTTCTCGGCGGACCTGTGGAAGGACTGGGACTTCCGCCACCTGCAGCCTTCCAACGGCCAGAAGTCCCCGGTGCCCAACACCGCTGATGATCTGGTACACGCGATGACCATGAACCCGAAAATGAAGGTGCTGATCCAGCAGGGCTACTTCGACCTCGCCTGCCCCTACGGCACGGTGGAATTCGTGGTTGATCACCTGGAGCTACCGCCCAAGCTGCGCGGAAACATCGGCATCGAGTACTACGAAGCCGGCCACATGATGTACGTGCATCCGGCATCGATGCAGAAATTCAAGAAGGACCTGGCGGCATTCGTGGATGCCAACAGCCGCTAAGCGCCGTTTTTTCAAACTCCAACTACCCAACCACACGCACGACAGAAAAGGACAACAATGTTTGCCAAAGCCACCGCAGCTGTTTTTTTGATGTTGTCTACCGCCGTTGCGGGCCAGGGCGTGAGCCCGGCCGACATCGACAAGCTGCCGGAAACAGCGCCCACGCTGGTTGATTCCTACGGCAAATCCGCACAGCAATTCGGCGAGCTGCGCATGCCCGTGGGCAAAGGGCCGTTCCCGGTGGCCGTGGTGATCCACGGCGGTTGCTGGACCAAGGGCTTTGCGACCGTGCGCAATACGTCGCCGATCGCCAGCGCGCTGGCCGCAAAAGGCGTGGCGACCTGGAACATCGAGTACCGTCAGGTCGGTGATGCCGGCGGCGGATGGCCCGGCACCTTCCTGGATTGGGGTGCGGGGGTGGATCACCTGCGAACACTCGGCAAGAAGTATCCGATCGATCTGTCGCGCGTGGCGGTGGTCGGCCACTCGGCTGGTGCGCACGCGGCCCTGTGGGTGGGTGGTCGCCGCCGCCTGCCCAAGGGCAGCGAGATTGCAGTGTCCGATGCACTGCCGGTGCAGGCGGTGTTTGCCATCGATGGTCCCGTCGACCTCGCTTCCATGGTCGGCCCGGATGCCGAGGTCTGCGGAAAACCGGTGATCGCACCGCTGATGGGCGGAACGCTGGCCGAGAAGCACGAACGTTATGCGCATGCTTCGCCGCAGCAAATGCTGCCGCTGGGCACCCGCCAATTCCTCATCGGTTCTGCCATCCTGTCGCCGCCCATGGCACAGGCCTACCGCAAACTCGCGCAGGACAAGGGCGACAAGGTGGAATTCATGGCCATCCAGACCGGCCACTTCGAAGTGATCGCCCCGGGGCGCGACGAGTGGGCACGCATCGAGAAACTTATCCTGTCGAACCTGCTCCCGCCCAACACAAAATAGAATTTTTGGTTGTGTCTGACTTGAAACTGCGTTCCACAGCCAAACCTGTGAGCTATGTTCAAACGAAAACTCAACTGGCGGCGTCCGCTGTTCTACCTGCTGCTGCCGGTGTTCTTCGTGATGGTGTTTTTGGGTTTCCCGCTGCCGGTTGCGCCGCCGCCGGCCCCCAAGTCCGAACAGGAGCAGTCGGAGCAGGTGAAAAAGAAGGACAAGAAGAAAGGCGCGTGAGGTCGCGATTCAAGCCCGGCCGGAGGGAATGCGTGTGACCGCTGAAGTGACC
>CAYSKY010000484.1:0-3278 GCA_964431425.1 uncultured Burkholderiales bacterium | reverse complement strand
GCTGATGGTGCCGCCTTGCATCAACAAGTACTACATCCTCGACCTGCGGCCCGACAATTCCTTTGTCAAATTCGCTGTAGACCAGGGCTTCACGGTATTCATCACCTCCTGGCGCAATGTGAAAGAGGCGCAGGGACACCTGACCTGGGATGACTACCTCGCCGATGGCGTCATTAAGGCCATTGATGTTGTCCGCCAGATTACCAACGTCGACAAGATCAACACGCTCGGCTTCTGCGTCGGTGGCACCATGCTTTCCTGCGCACTGGCCGTATTGCGGCGGATGGGACACGACGTTGTGGAAAGCGCCACGTTCCTGACCACTTTCATCGACTTCAGCGAAGTGGGCGACATTTCAGCGTATATCGACGAGGCCTTTGTGAAGCGCCGCGAAACGGAGGTGGCCGGGGGCGGTGTGGTCAGCGGCAGCGACCTTGCGTTCGCATTCACGTCGCTGCGTGCCAATGAACTGGTGTGGAATTACGTCGTCAACAACTACCTCAAGGGCGGCAAACCGCCGGCCTTTGACCTGCTGTTCTGGAACTCGGACAGCACCAATCTGCCCGGCCCCTGGTATTGCTATTACCTGCGCAATACCTACTTTGAGAACAACCTGATCAAGCCCGACAAGCTCACCATGTGCGGCGTGCCGTTGGACCTGTCCTATGCTGATATGCCGGCGTTCGTTTTTGCCGCGCGGGAGGACCACATCGTGCCCTGGCGTAGTGCCTATGCGAGCGCCGGATGTCTGGGGGGCGATACCGAGTTTGTGCTCGGTGCGTCGGGTCATATCGCCGGTGTCGTAAATCCGGCATCGAAGAACAAACGCAGTTACTGGTCGGGCGGCAGTCTGGACCAGTCGCAGGCCGAATGGCTTGCAGGCGCCGCCGAAACCGAGGGCAGCTGGTGGCCGCGCTGGTCCGGATGGCTGAAACAGTTCAGCGGCCGGAAGATTCCGGCCCGCAAGGAGTTGGGCAACGCGAAGTTCCGGCCCATTGAGTCCGCACCAGGGAGGTACGTGAAAGCAAAGGCCTGATGCTTGGGCCCTACACGGAACTGTTTGTCGCCGCGTGCGGTGCCGTTTTTTATGCGCGGGCAGCGGCATTCGAGCGCCGTTCGCCGATAGCCTGGTGCGCACTCTCATTGGCGACATCCGCCGCCACCGTGGCGTTGGGTGGTGGCTGGCTCAGCATGGTATTTGCGCAAGTGTTATTGTTGGTGGGAATCGCGGTCTTCCGAGCCGCTAGGGAAAAAGATTAACGACAGAGGAGAGAGAGAATGGAACAGCGTATCGCGGTGGTAACTGGAGGAATGGGCGGGCTGGGCGAGGCAATCTGCATGAAACTGGCGCGCATGGGTATCAAGGTGGTGGTGACCTACTCGCCATCGAACACCAAGGCCGACGCGTGGATCAAGGAGATGGCGGCGCGCGATTACCATTTCCACGCTTATCCGGTGGATGTGTCTGACTTCGCGTCCTGCACGACCGCCGTGGCAAAAATCCAGGACGAAGTCGGCCCGATCGACATCCTGATCAACAACGCCGGTATTACCCGTGACACCACCTTCAAGAAAATGAGCAAGGTGGACTGGGATGCCGTGCTCAGCACCAACCTCGACAGCGTGTTCAACATGTGCAAGCCCGTGGTGGACGGCATGGTTGAGCGCGGTTGGGGCCGGGTGATCAATGTGTCGTCGGTGAACGGGCAGAAGGGCGCCTTCGGCCAGACCAACTATTCGGCCGCGAAGGCGGGTATGCATGGTTTTACCAAGGCGCTGGCGCTGGAAGTGGCCAAGAAGGGTGTCACAGTCAACACTATCTCGCCCGGCTATATCGGCACCGCCATGGTGACGGCCATTCCGGAGGATGTTCTCAATTCCAAGATCCTGCCGCAGATCCCGGTGGGACGCCTCGGCAAACCCGAAGAAGTGGCGGGCCTGTGCGCCTACCTCGCGTCCGACGAGGCGGCCTTTCTTACCGGCGCCAATATCGCCATCAATGGCGGCCAGCACATGTTCTGATTCAAGGCCGGCTGCAAAACAAAAAGGGCGCCGACGGCGCCCTTTTTTTCGACCGGATAACGGTGGTCAGGCGTACATATGCAATCCGCCGTTCACCGACAGATTGGTACCGGTGATATAGCTGGATTCATCAGAAGCCAGGAACGCGATGGCACTGGCGATCTCGCCCGGTTCGCCCATGCGGCCGGCGGGGATGGTGGAGACAATCTCGTCACGCACATCCTGGCGGATGGCGCGGGTCATGTCGGTTTCAATGTAGCCGGGGGATACCGCGTTGACGGTGACACCCTTGCGGATGACTTCCTGCGCCAGCGACTTGGTGAAACCGAGAATGCCTGCCTTGGCGGCGGCGTAGTTGGTCTGGCCGAACTGGCCTTTCACGCCGTTCACCGACGAGATGTTGATGATGCGCCCCCAGCCACGTTCGACCATGCCGTCGATGACGTGCTTGCAGGTGTTGAACACACTGGTGAGGTTGGTGGTGAGAACGGCATTCCACTGCTCCGGCGTCATCTTGCGCAGGGTCGCGTCGCGGGTGATGCCGGCGCAGTTCACCAGCACGCTGATCGGGCCGTATTCGGCTTCGATCTTGCGGATCATTTCGCCGGTGGAGTTGTAGTCGGAGACGTCGCCGAACGCGGCGGCGCTGTCCACGCCGTTGAAGCCGGCTTTTTTCATCTCCTGCTGCCACTGGGTTTCCGAACCGGGAACCACATAGTTGGCGACCACAAAATAGCCCTTGGCCGCGAGTGCCTTGCTGATGCCGGTGCCGATGCCGCCGACACCACCGGTGATGAGTGCAACTTTCTTTGTCGTGGTATTCATGCTGAGTTCACTTTCTTGCTGTTTGCAGCGATCGCTGCGGTGGACCTGCCGTTGCAACTGCGCAATTTGAAGCGGTGATACGTTTCAAAAGACAAAAAAACCCCGGAGGTTTGAGTTCCGGGGTTGAAGCCTAATCATGTTGATTAGGAGGAGGAGCTGAATCGGGTTGCTTACTTGCGCTTGGCGGAAGCGGCAGCCTTGGTCGTGGTTTCGGTGGCGGTCTTGATGGCCGTGTCAGCGAAATTCGCGACTTGCTTGGAAGCCTTCGTCAGCGTGTCCATGGCGGCGGTCGAGGCGGCAACGCTGGACTTCAGCGCGGCGAAAGCGACATCGCTGCCGGCAGGGGCGTTCTTGGCGGCCTTGTCGATGCTGTCAACAACCGACTTTTGCGCGGCAGAGACGCTTTGCTCGATCAGCGCGGAATACTGGGC
>CAYSKY010000483.1:0-3284 GCA_964431425.1 uncultured Burkholderiales bacterium | reverse complement strand
GGCTCACACCGAATTTCACCCAGCGCTTTTCGCGCTTGATGCCGTTGTAGATTTTCTCAATCAACTCGTTGACGTTCTGCCGGCGCCAGTCGGCGCGCGCCAGTTTTCCGCCCGCCAGCAGGTACGCGCTCCAGGCCGGCTCGTCCGGGAAGTCCAGTTCCGGCGCGTTCGGCCCGGCGCCGCTGTTCACGGGATAGGGATAGAAATAGTCGTCGATGTGCACGCCATCAATGTCGTAGCGCTTCACCACATCAAGAATGACATTCAGCGTGTGCTGCGCAGCTGCCGGCTCACCCGGGTCCATCCATTGGTACTGGCCATAGGTTTTCACCAGCTTCGGCTGGGCCACGGACACGTGGGTGCGGGCAGCCGGCGACCGGGCCTGGTTATGGCGCGCGCGGTAGGGGTTGAACCAGGCGTGCAGCTCGATGCCGCGCTTGTGTGATTCCTCAATCCACACCGCGAGCGGATCGTAGAACGGCTCCGGTGGTTTGCCCTGTGTGCCGGTGAGGTATTCGGACCAGGGTTCATAGTCGGACGCATAAAGCGCATCGGCACTGGGGCGCACCTGGAAAATGAGCGCATTGAGATTAAGTGCTTTGGCGCGCTCGACGATGGTGATGATTTCGGCACGCTGTTGCGCAGGCGTGAGGTCGCGGCGGCTGGGCCAGTCGATATTCGCCACGGTGGCGACCCAAGCCGCGCGGAATTCACGCGGCAGCGGCGGTGGCATGTCCAGCGGCGGCGACGTCGGCGTGACCGGTGCATCGCCGGGTGTGGTGCAGGCAACTGCAACGAATGCCAGCCCGGCAAAGGCCAGCAATTGCCGCACCATCTTTCGGCGGGCCGAGTCCTTCAAACCTTCACAAACCATTTGTTTCTCCACATCCACCACGCGACGGCAAACATGCACAGGTTGAACAATACCGCGAACAGCAGCGAGGCATTTGCCGGCGCCAGCGGCAGTGACTTGAACGGGGCGTAAATGACTGCCTTGAGCGCAAGCGCGGTGCCATCCGGCTGGGCCAGCTTGATGTAGCCCATCATCTTCGCAATGAAGCCCGACAGGGCGAAAATGAACAGCGCGTTCATGCCGTAAATGGTGAACGGCAGCAGCCAGCGCTGCGAGCGCTCACGCATTTGCGCCGACGGATTGGCATCGATCAGCCAGTAGAAGGCGGAAAACAGCAACAACGACCAGCCCGCCATGAACACCACGTAGGACGGACTCCAAAGGCTCTTGTTGATCGGCATGACCAGCACATCCAGCATGGCGCCCACCCACAGGCACAGCAGTCCTGCCAGCAGCATCCAGACGGTTTGCTCGGCCTTGTCCCGCTTTGCGACCAGCCAATGACCAAGCAGCACGCCCGACAGTTGCGTACCCAGCGCGGGCACCGTGCTCAGCAATCCTTCAGGGTCCCATGTCTTGGACTTCACCCAGAGATGTCCCTCCAGCAGCCAGCGGTCAACAAAGGCACCGACATCGCGCCCCGGTTCCAGCACCCCCACCGCCACGCGCCCTTGCACATCCGGGACCGGCACCCACAGCAGCACCATCGCGTAGGCCGCCAGCAACCCCACGATCCACGCGCATTGCCCACGCCAGCCGCAATACACCACGATGGGTGCGGCCAGCATGGTGCACAGCGCGATGCGTTGCAGCACGCCGGGAATACGCACCGCGCCGAAATTGAAATAGGGGATGAGATTAAGAAGTAAGCCGATGAGGAAAATGAGCGCCGCGCGTTTGAACAGCTGAACCAGTAGCGCGCCCTTGTCGTCGCCTGCCGCCGCGCGGCGGCCCAGCGAGAGTGTCATCGACACACCACAGATGAACAAAAAGAACGGAAAGATCCAGTCAGTGAACGTCCAGCCGTTCCATTCCGCGTGCCCCAGTTGCGAATATATGTTGCCCCAGTCGCCGGGATTGTTGACCAGCACCATGGCGGCGATGGTGAAGCCGCGGAATGCGTCCAGCGACACCAGTCGCGATGGATTGCCAGACGAGGTCATCGGCAGGAACCGCAATGCCAAACTCCAGCATTGGCGCGGCTTTCCAGACATTTTTGCCCCGAAAGCCGCGCCAATGCTGGAGTTTTAATGTGGTCACGCATCGGCGACCTTCTTGCCGAACGCCGGGTCGATCTTCAGGAACATGGTAACCACCACCGACGGCAGGCAGCAGATGCACACCCAGACAAAGAAATGCTGGTAGCCGAGCTGCTCCTGTATCCACCCGCTGGCCATGCCCGGAAGCATCATGCCCAGCGCCATGAAGCCGGTGCATATCGCGTAATGCGCGGTCTTGTGCGTGCCCTCCGACACCATGATCATGAACAGCAAATAGGCCGCAAACCCGAACCCGTAACCGAACTGCTCGACCGCGATCGCGGTGGCGATGATGAGCGTGTCGGATGGCTGGGTGTAGGCGAGATAGACAAAAACGAGGTTGGGCACATGCACCGCAATAAGCATCGGCCAGATCCACTTGCGCAGGCCGCCGATGGAAATCACCACGCCGCCCGCAATCCCGCCGAGGGTCAACGCCAGTACGCCGACAGTGCCGTAAACCAGCCCGACCTGCGAGGTGCTCAGCCCCAGGCCGCCCGCGCTCACCGCGTCGCGCAGAAATGGCGTCACCAGCTTCAGGGCCTGGGCTTCGCCGAAGCGAAACAACAGCAGAAATGACAGCACCAGCAGAATGTCACGCCGCTGGAAATAGGACGCGAAGGTTTCGATGAATCCGGCGGCCACATTGCCGTCCTTTGCCGTCGGCTGGTCGGCTTCCGGCCGCGGCAGCATGAAGTGGTGATAGACACTCATCACCAGAAACATTGCCGCAAGCACGAAGAACACAACACTCCATGCCAGCTTGATGTCACCGGTGCGTTCCTCCAACTGGCCGGCCAGATAAACCAGCCCACCCTGCCCCGCAATCATGGCGATACGGTAGAACGTGCTGCGAACGCCCACAAATGCCGCCTGTGCATGGGTCGGCAGGGCCAGCATGTAAAAGCCATCCGCCGCAATGTCATGCGTCGCAGAGCTAAAGGCCATCAGCCAGAAAACCGCCAGCGTCACCTGAAAAAAAGCCGGTCCGGGAATGGTCAGCGCCACCGAGGCCAGCGCCGCACCGATCAACAACTGCAGAGTCACGATCCAAAAGCGCTTCGTGCGGAACAGATCGACCAGCGGCGACCATAGCGGCTTGATCACCCAGGGCAGATACAGCCAGCTGGTATAGAGCGCGATGTCGGTGTTGGAAATGCCGAGGTTCTTGT
>CAYSKY010000482.1:0-3295 GCA_964431425.1 uncultured Burkholderiales bacterium | reverse complement strand
GGGGTTCGAATCCGGACCGCTACGCCTCGATTTGCGCCTCTCCGGGTGCAGATCTTAATGAGCGACGATAATAGTTATGTCAACTTATCGGCGCGTTTCGCATGCGAACACGCGCCGTCGCGAGGTCGTTGAGGCACCACTTGGAGCGCACTCCCGTGCGGACTGCCCATCCGGTTAACCACGGGATCGCCTTGGCACTCACCTTCGTGTGACACTCCCAGTGTTCAAAATGCTGCGCCGCAGCGGAGGACTGAACTGGGGCCATGACGATGACGACCGCCACCAAGACCGCGACGAAGAGCCGACCGAAGGTGCTGACCAGCAGGAACGCTGCTGGTCTGGCGTCGCTCGGGGTTCAAGCGCCGACCGGCCCTGGTGTGATGCGCCTCAGCGATCCGGCCCTGAAGCCCGACATTGCCAAGCTCAAAGAGAAGCTTCGCAGTGACCCGGCATTCGCCCTCAAGACACTGCAGAGCGCGGGCATCGCAACGGCGACTGGAAAACTCACGAAGCGGTTCAAGGGCTGATAGAGCCGGCCCGGCCGTATGTGGGACCTCTACAAGTTCCAGCCCAGCTTCGTCCTCGGGTTTCACGGCTGCGACAAGTCCGTCGCAGAACGAGTGCTTGCAGGTGCCGGCAAGCCACATCTTCGACGCAGCACAAACCACTACGATTGGCTCGGCAACGGCATCTACTTCTGGGAGTCGAGCCCAAAGCGTGCCATGGAATGGGCCGAGTTCGTGCGGGACAACCCGTCCGTCTCGAGCGGCAAAGTAGAGACGCCCGCTGTGGTGGGCGCGATCATCGATCTCGGTTATTGCGGCACGCTGCACGACCGCGCCTTCCTGAGCGAACTTCGCCAGGCCCATGACCTTCTGAGCCAAGCTTCGACGTCTGCCGGGGTTCCGATGCCGACGAACGCCGGGGGACGAGACAAGCCGCGCCGCCAGTTGGACTGCGCGGTGATCGAGTTCATGCACACGATCCGACAGGCAGAAGGGCTGACGCCGTACGACACCATCCGGTCGGTATTCAGCGAGGGCGATAACCTTTACCCCGGTACCTTGTTCACCGAGAAGAGCCACATCCAGTTGGTGGTACGGGACGAGCGCCGTATCCGCGGGTACTTTCGGCCAATCGAGGAGTAGCGCTACTTCCGCTCGGCGCGCGCCACGTGCGCCGCGGCAGCACTTACATCGGGCACGGGACGCATCCGGACGTCTCTTTGATCGGCAAGCGCCTCGATCTGGGCGAGTACCTGTCGCCTCACGGGATGTCGATGATTGCCGACCAAGACCAGTTCGAAGGAACCTGGCCTCTCTTCCGGCAACAGACCAATGAACCTCGGCCGCTGGCTAACGAAACGACGCAGCGCCTGCAGTTCGTAGAGTTTGCCGAAGGCCCGCTCGGCACTGCCTTCGATGCCCCGCTGACTCTCGGTCAGTTGCATGAAAAAGCAGGCAAGGTTCTGTCCGAGGAAGTCGACACGAAGAGGCTGACTGTTGTCGACGATGTTCAGCGGCCGATTGAAGCGCGGCACCAGGTGTTCCGTCCGCGGATTGCCCTTCACGTGTTGCCTGACACGCCTCACGATGTTCGATGCCCGCTGCTGAGCAGGCAACGAGTAAGCCGACATCAGTTGGTGCAGGGCGCTCTGTTCCTGAAGCAGAAAGGACGACGCAGCTTCGACGCTCTGAGCCGTGAAGGCGTCCTCGCGCACGAGTTCGGCAGTCTCGAAAGGTGGCACCCAAGGCCCCGGATCCATCGCCGACCAATGCTCGGCCAGGGACCTGCACATGGCCTGCGCCAAAGTAGCCAGTGCCACCCCCGCACCGCCGAAAGCGTGTTCAGCCTTCTCTGCATCGAGCGCAGTCCGAATGTGTACCGATCCGTCCAAGAGTTGAAGGACGACACCGGCGGTGACCCGCTCGCTCGACACTAGCCCAGGGCTGAACTGAATGAGCGCCCTTCGGCCGCTCACTCGCCCGGGTTCGGCAAGTTCAGTTGAGGATGTCCCAGGCGATTGCACAGTAGTGTGTGAGTGATGAGAAGTCGGTTTCGAACGAAGTTCAGCAACTGAGTTCGTTCTCGCTTTGTGTGCCAGCGTCGAACACCGGTCGCCGCGATCGCCTCCTCGAGATTTAGGGCAAGCGTGTTGTGGTTCAGCCAGTGCTGCACCCACTTCAAGTGCTCCGCGCGATCGGCCGGCGGGAACGCGGACTCGATCATCGTGGCCAGCACGTTGGGAAAGGCCTGCTCTTGAAGGGACTTCAGAGACGACGCCTCGGCCGCTTTGCCGCCAAGTGCCTGGGCGTGATCAATCAGCCAGAGGTTCTGAGCCGCAAAGACGATGTTCCCCAGATTCCGATCGGGGTTGGCCATCCACTCGTCGAACGCTGTCGTCGGCAACAGCTGCCTCCAGGTCATCACGAGACGTAGTGCATGCTCGCTGTCTTCGCGCAGGAGTTGGGCACAACTGTCTCCTCCGACCGAGGCACTTCCGAACGCCAAAGTCGCGTCCGCCTCCTGGTCGATCAGCCGCGACGACGGTAGGTCACCTCGCCAAATCTTGACGATCAACGGTTCGGGGACCGGTAGGCCGATGGCGCGGCCGATCACCGCGCATACCAGTTCCGCAACGATGTGCCGGGCGGTTCCGATTCGCAAGTAGAGAGGAACGTCGTCGTCCTGTCCCGATTCGGTGTATCCCGTCCCAACCCAGAGCTCGTCACTGCGTCGCCTGGGGCTCCGGCGCTTGACGCGTATCGCGCCCTTGTTGAGCCGGAGCACACGTACAGGCGCAAGCAACGGTAGCGCACCGATCGGTTCAGGACCCAGGTCCCGATCCAGCAGCGTTATGCGCCGAATGGCCTGTTGGGCCGGGACGATTCTTTTCCGCTGTGATTCGCCAAGCACGTGGAATTCTTGAAGGATGATGCGGCTGCTTGCACTGCGCGAGCAAATCGCGCAGATCTTTTGGGCATTGCTTCGATGGTCGGAGCGATGCTCGCCAAAGCGACTTTAGCCGAGGCGACAGCACCTACACCTTCTCTTGCCACCGGGAGGCGCCTAGTGGAAGTCACGGCTCGCCGTCGACAGCCCACCGAGTAGCGCCGTCAGATCCTCGACATGCCCCGCGATCAGATTGCGCACGTCGCCGTCACGCTGCCAGGTGCCCTTCACCGCCATCAGCTTTGAACGCAGCAGCGGCCCGCGCAGCTGCGCCTTGAGCTTGGGCCGCACGATCACCTGCACGCTCCCGGTCTCGTCCTCCAGGGACACGAACATCACGCCC
>CAYSKY010000481.1:0-3296 GCA_964431425.1 uncultured Burkholderiales bacterium | reverse complement strand
GTCCTGCGCCTCGGCCACCCTGCTGGCGCCGTCCACGGCGTTTGTGGAAAACATCTACAAGCACCTGCGGCCGCACATGACGGACAAGCATGAGCTCAAGGCGTTTCGCGTGAGCCTCGCCATCTTCACCGCCGGCGTGCTGGCCTACGCCATGGCCATGAAGGGCACGCCGATCTACGAACAGGTGTCGAACGCCTATCAGGTCACGCTGGTCGGGGCCTTCATCCCGCTGGTGTTCGGCCTGTACTGGAAGCGCGCCACCCGCCAGGGCGCCATTGCCTCCATCGCGCTAGGCATCACCACCTGGATGATCCTGCTGGCCACGCCGCTCAAGGAAGACATTCCCCCGCAACTGGCCGGTGTGCTGATGGCCTTGATCGGCATGGTGGTTGGCTCGCTGGCCTCGAAGCCGCACGAGCATCACGCCCATCCAGTTGAGCCGGGACACACCGCCCCCCATCACGGCTAGGCCGGCCCTGGCCTGACGGTTGGGTGCGTGGCCTTGCGGCCGCGCACGTTCACCGTGCCGTTTTCGCGCCTCGCGGTGCGTTTTTTGCGTTTCGTCGCTTTCCGTTGGTGTATCCCGAACCGGAACCTTAATGTTCGTTCCAAGCAATACGACACACGTCGATTGCGAGTGAACCGGAGAACGAACATGAGAACACGACTGAACAAAGACAACACCCTGATGAGCACGCTGCTTGCCGCCGGACTGCTGATGGCCTTGGCTGCACCGCTGGTCGAAGCCGGCAACGCCGCCGATCGCGCGGTGATGGATTCTGCACACCGCGCCACGGATGTGATTCCAACCGCGCAGCGCGCCGTGGAAGTCCAGCCAGCCATCATTGTGTCCGCCCCGCGCCTGGTGCGCACCGCCTGATCCCAACCCGTCTCCCGGCGCCCCGTACGATGGGGCGGCGGGGGCAAGACTCTCCCTAGTCGACCCTCCCTCGACTATTTGCCCGGGCGCTGAAAGGCGACCGGGCATTTTTTTACCAACGCCGACGGAATCACCACTTTGTCACTTTGTTTTCACAACCCGCAGGCAATATCAACCGCATTCCCTGACTGACCATCGAGCCAAACATGAAATCACCGCCGCCAAAGCTCTTCGCCGCCCCGCCACCGGCGCCCACCGGGGGCTTGGCCCCATCCCGCTGGGTGCAGTTCAACCGCGCGCTGGCCGCCAGCGTGACTGCGGCATGCCGGCCCGGCCTGCAGGGCCGTTGGAAGCCGACAGACCGCGTCGCCATCACCGCCGCCGCCTGACGGTAGCCCGCTGACCGGCACGGGATTCCCCGGCGCCGCCTGCCGCCGCGCCCTGCCCCCGAATTTCCGCGCCCTGTCGCAGCAACACCCCGCCCGCCGTCCGCCGGCGCTATCCTTCGGGCATGAACGTCGCCCTCGCCTTTGTTCGCAGCTTCACCATCCGCCGGATATTCCTCGCGACGGTGTTAACCACGGTCGCCTGCGCCATCATCAAGCCGTACTTCTTGATGGAGGTGACCTTTTATGCCCTGTGGCTGCGGCTGTTCATTGTCGCCATCGTGATGCTGATTGCCTACGTCGTGACCGAGTCGGTTTACCCGCTTGTACCGGCGCCGCGCCTCAAGCTCATGCACGCCCAGTTCATCGCCATGACCCTGGGTTCGGTCTTGGGCACCATCGCCTCGGGGCTGGCCATCGGCCGCTCACTCGAGCAGATGATGACCACGGAGCCCATCCTGTGGGGAATGATATTTTTCACCGGCACCGGCATCGCGTTTGGCGTGCTGACCGTCACGGTGCTGCGGCTGCGCGAACAGGCCGCGCGCGCCGAGGCCGACATCGCGCGCGCTGATTCGCAGCGGCAACAATTGGAGAAGCAGGTGCTGGAAGCACGCCTGAAACTGATGCAGGCGCAGATCGAGCCGCATTTCCTGTTCAACACGCTGGCCAATGTGCAGCACCTGGTGGAAGCCAATCCACCGGTGGCGGCACGCACGCTGGAGAGCCTCATCACCTACCTGCGTGCCGCCCTGCCGGAAATGCGCGAGGGTGCCACCACGCTGGGCCGCGAGGCCGACATGGCCCAGGCCTATCTCGAAATCCAGCAGATCCGCATGGGCGCGCGCCTGACCTTCGGTGTGGCCATTCCGCCGGACCTGCGCGCCCGCCCCTTTCCGCCGATGATGCTCATGACGCTGGTGGAAAACGCAGTCAAGCACGGCATCGATCCGCTGCAACATGGCGGCGATATCCAGGTGTCGGCTGCCATCGATGCGGCAGGCGCGCTGGATGTACGCGTCACCGACAACGGCCAGGGCCTCGCGCAATCGCACGGCATGGGCATCGGCCTGCAAAATATCCGCGAGCGGCTGGCCGCCCTGTTCGGCAAGGAGGCCAAGCTGCTGCTCGAAGAACACGCCCCCCGCGGCCTGGTGGCGCGGATCGTGGTGAATCAGAAGCCGGAGTGATACATGCCCACCGCGATAGTGGCTGATGACAGCTTTATCGGGAATTGTGAAAGCCAACTGCTTGGCTTTCACCTGATGGAGCGGGCAGCCAATGCAGAGGCTGCCCCATTTCCGCAGGAGTGACACATGCCCACTGCGATACTCGCGGACACGGGAGCGGGGGTTTCGCCCGATGTGCCTGCGCACATCGGGTGCCCGCGAGCGCACAAGCGCCCTGGCGGGCGCGCGTGAGTGGAGAACGGAATGATGAGCATGCAGGCTGATATGAAACCCACGGCGATACTGGCCGATGACGAACCCCTCCTGCGCGACCAGCTGAAGCTGCGCCTCGCCAAACTCTGGCCCGAACTCACGCTGGTTGGCGAGGCGGTCAACGGCGCCGAAGCGCTGGCCATGTTCGAGGAACAGGAACCCGATGTGGTGTTCCTGGACATCCACATGCCGGTGATGACCGGGCTGGAAGCGGCGCGCATGATCGGCCGCGGCCGCAGCAAACGCGCCCATATCGTATTCATCACCGCCTACGACGAGCACGCGGTGGAAGCCTTCGAGCGCGGCGCGATCGACTACGTGCTGAAACCGTTCAACGAAGCGCGTCTGGGCGAAACCATAGGCCGGCTGCAGGAGCGGCTGGCAGCCGGTGCGCCGGCGGAGGAGTCCGGCAATGACGCCGAACTCGCCGGCGTATTGCGCCAGCTGGCCGGCCGCCTGGGGTTGCCGGGTGAAGCCCACCTCAAGTGGATCAAGGCCAGCGTCGGCCAGACGGTGCGGCTGATCCCGGTCGACGAGGTGCTGTACTTCCAGTCCGACGAGAAATACACCCGCGTGGTACTGGACGAC
>CAYSKY010000480.1:0-3299 GCA_964431425.1 uncultured Burkholderiales bacterium | reverse complement strand
GTATAGAACGAGCGCGAACCGCCGTCATAGAACGCGAGGCCGATAAGACCCTGCGATGCCATCGAGGCGAGGATTTCGTCGCCGATCGGGCCGTCCAGCACCTTGCGCATGTGTTCGGTGGAGCGGAACAGGAAGGGCAGGCCGATGACCATGGTCTCCGGCACCACGCTGTTGAGCGCGCCCGAATACACCCGCATCATGTCGAGGCCGCCGATCTTGACCTGCTCGATGTTGTCTTTTTCGGTGCCGAGGCTGCCGGAGGGGTAAACCTTCACGCCCACGCGGCCCTTGGTCTGTTCCATCAGCAGGCGTGCCATGTAACGCACGGCCAGTGTGGTCGGGTAGTCGCCCGGATGTACCTCTGCCGAGCGGAAGTCGCGCGCCTGCACGGCGGACGGATTGAGGAATGCCGTCAGGACGGCGCAGGCAAGCACAACGAGACGAAGCGACAGCGACATGATCTTCTCCTCCAGCGTTTGGACGGGCGGTTGCTCCTCGCGGAATTCCGCCACTGTGCACATTGATGCGCTACTTCAACCAGGGACTGCCGACAGCAACCACCACAAACACATTATGCGGATCGGTAAGGCTCAGGCGCCACGCGGCATGGCCGCAATCGAGCAGCCGGTGGTGAGGGCCCCGCTACCGTTTCCAAACTGCACGTCGACCGCCTGCCCGACCTTGACGTCGTGAACACCGGTGATGGCACCGCTGGAGATCCAGGTGCCTGGCTGCAGCGCATAGCCGCGCTGCGCCATCAGTTCGAGCAGGAAGCGCACCGAGCCCAGCGTGCCGTCGGTAAAGGCAGCCGCCGAGCCGCGGCCGGCTTCCGCACCGTCGATGCGCAGCACCACAGGGATATTGTCGATGCCGGCATCGCGCCAGTTTTCCACCGCGGGGCCGACGATGAGGCCGTTGTTGTTGCCAAAATCGGAAATGATGACGGGGGGGCCCAGTTCGTTGATGGTGGCAAGAGGCGAACTGGCAATCTCGATGCCGATGTGGACGCGGTCGATCAGCGCGGCGGCCTCATCAAGGCTGAAGCGACTCTGGCCCGCGGCCGGCGCGCGGCCGATGCGCAGCAGCAGTTCCGCCTCGGCGGCACCAAAGCCGCCGGGGAAGATGCGGCCGGTGGCCGGGTTGCCCGTCTGTGCTTCCTGAATCGAGGCGCGGAAAATCGGCCCGGCGAGGCGGTCTGCTCCGTATTGAGACGACTGTGGCGGCAGGATACGCCCGACTTTCCAGCCACCGATGACGTCGTTGACGCGGGCGATACCGGCGTCCTGAACCAGGTAAGCGTCGTGGAGTGTCAGGGGAATATTGCCGGGAAAACCAGGCAGCGAGGCCCCTGCCTTGCGCGCATCCACGAAGCGGGTCGAGATTTGTTCCTGCGCCGAAACGGCCGGCGGCAGCTTGGTTTCCACGCTGTTCACTCTTTGCACCCCTGGTCCCTGATCGCCCGGAATTGACGTTTTGGGGATCGTATAGGAAACCGGTGTCATTTGCAAGCCGGCGGGCGGCCCAGAGGGGAAGAGCGATGCCGGATGGCGACGCGCTGCGCATGAAGTTGGCGGCCGGCGCAGAGGGGAAAGCGGTGGCAACGTACACGGCCGTGGGCCCCGCCTGCTATGATCCGCGCATGGCCAAAACCCCGCCGGCGCGCGCCAAGTCCGCGCCCAAACCCACCATCAACGACATCGCCCGCCTGTCCGGGGTATCGAAGAAAACCGTCAGCCGGGTGATCAACAATTCCCCCCTGCTGAATGACGAAACGCGGGAGCGGGTCGAGCAGGTGATCCGTGAAACCGGCTACGTACCGAACCCGCAGGCCCGTGCGCTGGCGCTCGGCCGCAACTTTCTCATCGGCCTGATTCACGACAATCCGAACGCGCAGATGATCCTCAATATGCAGCAGGGGATCCTCGAAGCGCTGCGCGATACCGACTTCGAACTGGTGGTGCGCCCGGTGGACCGCGGCTCGGCCACCATGCTCGATGACATCCGCAGTTTCATGGAGCGCCAGCGCCTGTTCGGCGTGGTGATCCTGCCGCCGATTTCCGAGAACAATCAGCTGGCCGAGTTATGCAAGGAGATAGGCTGCCGCTATGTGCGCATGGGTTCGGCCATTCTCGATGACCCCGACCACATGGTGGCCTCCAATGATCGCGACGCCGTGGCCGAGGCCATGCGCTACCTCATCAGCCAGGGGCATACGCGCATCGGCCTGGTGGCCGGGCCGCATGGATTCCGCTCGGCCCGGGAACGTCGCGAGGGATTTGAAATGGCGCTGGCCGAAGCAGGCATCAAGTTGCCCCGCAGCCTGGTGGCCGACGGCCAGTACACCTTTGAGTCCGGCATCTCCGCCACCGACAGCCTGCTTGACCTGTCGCCGCGCCCGACGGCCATTTTTGCCTGCAACGATGAAATGGCGGCCGGTGTGTTGTTTGCAGCGCGCGAGCGTGGATTGAGTGTTCCAGACGACCTGTCCATCATCGGCTTTGACGATACGCCTATCGCCGCGCGGGTCTGGCCGCCACTCACCACGGTGCGCTGGCCGATTGTCGCCATGGGCCGTTCCGCCGCCTTGAAATTGATCAGCGGCACCATTGCCCACGCCGAGGAAGTGACCGAACCGTCGTTGTTCATTTCCACGTTGATCCGGCGCGGATCGGTCGTGCCACCGCGCAAGACCTGACCCGTTGCCGACGCCGGCCAGCTCGCTTGCGAAACATCCTGACACCGGTTACCATTTCGGCGGACTGAAAACGGAGAATCCGATGTTTGCAAAGACCTTCCAGGCAACCCACCCCGACATGATGAACGGGGCCACCAACGAACAACTGCGCGACCGCTACCTGGTCAGCGGCTTGTTCCAGACCGGCAAAGTCACGCTCAATTACGCGCACAACGAGCGCTTCATCCTGGGCGGCGCCGTGCCGGCAGGTGGTGCGCTCAAACTGCCGGACCAGACTGAACCGGCCAGCGCCGCCGGCAAGCCCTTTCTGGAGCGCCGCGAAATGGCCGCGGTGAACGTGGGCGGCAAAGGAGCGATCACGGTCGACGGCCAGCGCTTTGAACTCGATCCCCACGACTGCCTGTACGTGCCGATGGGCGCGAAAGACGTCACGTTTGAAGGCGAGAACGCCCGTTTCTACATCACGTCGCTGCCAGCGCACAGAGCCTGCACGGTCAAGAAAATCTCCGTGGCCCAGGCCATTCCGCTGGTGCGGGGCGATCTGGAGACCTCGAACAAGCGCACCATCTACCAGTTGGTGATTCCGGGTGTCTGTGACAGCGCG
>CAYSKY010000479.1:0-3300 GCA_964431425.1 uncultured Burkholderiales bacterium | reverse complement strand
CGCTGTCGTCGCCGTTCTTCGCCCACCACGCCTTGCCGGCGTCAAGGTCGATGCCAAATCGTTCCGCCATCAGCAGGCGCGCGGTCGACAGTTTATCGTAGCGTCCCAGCCAACCGTTGACGTGGATGGAACTGATCTTGGCGGTCAGTCCCGCCTCTTCCATGAGCGATCTTATACGCTGGATCTGGGGCGCCGGCAGTGGCGGCACATCCTCGCAAAAATCGATGGCGATGTCGGCTTCGCGGTAGGCCTGGTCGGACGCCATGGCACAACCGGGAACCTCATTCAGAATCCGGTGTGCGATCGCAGCGAGGCGCTCGCGATCCACTTTGCGTGTATCGGCGTCCTTGATGAAACGCTGCTGCATTTTCTTGGTCGCGCGATCAAAGCAAAAATAAAACGCGCCATTCTCCCCCACCACACCGTCCACCGGCCACATGCGGGCGATGTGGTCGCACCATCCGGCGGGCCGGCCGGTGATGGGGATGGTGAGGAAACCGGCCTGTTGCAATGCCTCCAGCGCGGAATAGGCGCCTGCGGTCAGACGGCCGTGGGTGGTGAGGGTGTCGTCGATATCGAACAGTACGCCGCGAATGCCGCGCAGCGTTGAGAGACTCATTGCAGACAGCGGTTTCATGGCTGCGACCCACCACTGATACCAGTACACAATGCCAAAACTCCAGCATTGGCGCGCCTCCCCGGGCAAAAATGGCCTGGAAGCCGCATCAGTGCTGGACTTTCAGCCTGGCCTCAATGAAGGCGGCCGCACGGGCGCGCTCGGCCGCATCCATGTGCAGGCCGCATTTGGTGCGGCGCCAGAGGATGTCGTCTGGCCTGCGTGCCCATTCGTGTGCGATGCAGTAATCAATCTCGCGTTCGCACAACAGGTTGCGGCCGGAACCAAACAATTCGCCCAGATCACCCACCGACTTCACCCCTTCCAGAAGGGTCGCCGTGCGACTGCCGTGGCGCCGCATCAGTCGCTCCAGATAATCCGGCGGCAGGCCCGTGTGCCGCCTCTGCAATTCGCGCAACAGTGCCGGGGCGTCTTCAAAGTCCCCGCCCGGCAATGGCTTGCCGTGGGTCCAGGCGGCCGTCATGCCGGGGTAATACTTGACCAGGTCGGCGAGTACATGCTCGGCCAGTTTGCGGTAGGTGGTGATCTTGCCGCCGAAGATCGACAGCAGCGGCAGGCGTCCCTCGTGATCATCCACCAGCAGGGTGTAGTCGCGCGTCACCTTCGAGGGATCGTTGCTGCCGTCGTCGTACAACGGCCGCACGCCGGCATAGCTCCACACCACATCGGCCGCATGCAGCGGCTTGACCAGGTACTGGTTGACCGCCCGCAGCAGATACGTTGTTTCGGATTCCGAAATACCGTCCGCCTCGGCGAGCGACGCGATGGCGACGTCGGTGGTGCCGATGAGGCTGTAGTCCTGCTCGTAGGGAATGACGAAAATGACCCGCTTGTCGGAGTTCTGCAGCAGGTAGGCGTGTTCGTGCGCATGGATGCGCGGCACCACGATATGGCTGCCCTTGACGAGCTTCACGCCGGCGTCGGCCGGCACCTTGAGGGCGTTATCCAGCACCTGTTTCACCCAGGGGCCGGCGGCATTGACCACGCCCCTGGCCGACACCACGCTGGTCGCGCCGGTGTCCGCGTCGGCCAGCGTCAGTCGCCATGCACCCTCCGCGCGCTGTCCTGCCACCAGGCGCGTGCGCACGCGTACCTCCGCACCGAGTGCCCGGGCATCCATGGCGTTGATCAGGGTGAGGCGCGAGTCGTCAACCCGTGTATCGGAATAGAAGAATCCGCGCTTGAGAGAGGGCCGCAATCCGGCACTGTAGCGGGCGTCCGGAAACGGAACGGTGCGGGAACCCGGCAGAGAGATCTTTCCGCCGATATGGTCATACATGAACAGCCCGAGCCGGACCATCCATGCCGGCCGCATGCTGGCGTCGTGCGGCACGATGAATTCGGCGGGCCGAATGATGTGCGGCGCGAGTTTGAGCAGCACTTCGCGTTCCTGCAGCGATTCGCGCACCAGCCGGAACTCGTATTGCTCGAGGTAACGAAGCCCGCCGTGGACCATCTTCGAACTCCACGAACTGGTGGCGGAAGCGAGGTCATCCATTTCAACCAGCAGCACCTTCAGCCCACGCCCGGCCGCATCACGCGCGATGCCGCAGCCGTTGATGCCGCCACCGATGACGGCCAGATCGTAGATTGTTTCCGGCGTCGTCATGACCGTCACAGGCGATGCCGGAACTTGTCCAGCCAGAGCAATGAATAGGCGGTTTTGGTATCGGTGATGACACCGCTGCCGACCTTTTCGACGGCCTCTTCCAGCGACATCGTAAAGACTTCCAGGAACTCGCCCTCGTCGCGCCGGTGTCCGACGTAGGTCAGGTCACGCGCGAGGTACAACTCGATCAGCTCATTTGAGTAGCCGATGCAGGTGTGCAGGGTGGACAGGTGCTGCCATCGAGCGGCGGTGTATCCCGTTTCCTCGAGCAGCTCGCGCTTGGCGGTCTCCGCGTGCGCTTCGCCCGGATCAATCTTGCCGGCCGGCAACTCGATGAAGTGGCGGCGTACCGGGTAGCGATACTGGTGCTCAAACACCAGCGTGTTGTCATCGACAAAGGCGGCAACCATCACCGCGCCCGGATGGATCACATATTCGCGATAAGACTCACCACCGTCGGGAAGCCGCACCTGGTCCGACTGCACGCGCAGCAGCCTGCCCTCGAGCAGGTTGGTACTGGACAGGGTGTGCTCGGTGAAATCGGGAAACGATCGATCGCTCACGATCATTTGCTCTTCTGGCCTGCGGCAGCCGGGGCCTGCGCAAGGCGATACGGGATTCGGTCGGTCATGACCGAAAGATTACCAGCAGTAGGCGGGAATTTCGCGGCCGATCGCGGCCGGTCAAAACGAGCGCTGGATCGCGTTCATGCAGGCCGTCATCAACAGGCCCGGGAACAGGCCCAGCGCCAGCAGACCCAGGGCATTGATCGACAGCAAGCTGCGGAAGCCGGCGGCCACCACGATGGGCGACTGGTCGACCGGCTTGTCGAAGTACATGAGCTTGACGATGCGCAGGTAGTAGAACGCGCCGATCACGCTCATCAGCACCGCAAACACCACCAGCCAGGTGTAGCCGGCTTGCAGCACGCCTTCAAGAACGGTCAGCTTGGCCCAGAAGCCCAGGAACGGCGGGATGCAGGCCATGGAGAACATTACGATCAGCATCAGCAGGGCATACCAGGGCGAACGCAGGTTTAGACCCTAGAAGTCGA
>CAYSKY010000478.1:0-3310 GCA_964431425.1 uncultured Burkholderiales bacterium | reverse complement strand
GTACTGGAAGTCGCGCAACATTTCCGCGCACCTGAAAAACGTCAAGGCGGCTGTACTGACCGTCGGTGGCTGGTATGACGCCGAAGATCCGCAGGGTCCCCTGACGGTGTACCGCCGCATCGAGGAAAACAACCCCGGCACCTTCAATTCGCTGGTGATGGGACCGTGGACGCACGGCGGCTGGCAGCGCAACGACGGCGCGGCGATCGGCCGCGTCAGTTTCGGTTTCAAGACGGGCGACTACTACCGTAAGAACATCCTGCTGCCGTTCTTCGAGCGATTCCTCAAAGACAAATCTGACGCGAAGATCGCCGAAGCCTATGCCTTCGAAACCGGCACCAACGTCTGGCGCGAATATAGCGCCTGGCCGCCAAAGGATGCGAAGAAACGCACGCTGTATTTCCAGGACAAAGGGCGGCTGGGCTGGGCGGCCCCGGCGGGTAGTGGCTTTGACGAATACGTGAGCGATCCCGCCAAACCGGTGCCGTTTATCAATGCCATATCCACCGGCGTGCCGCAGGAATACATGGTCGCCGATCAGCGTTTTGCCAGCACCCGCACCGACGTGCTGGTGTACCAAAGCGAGGTACTGGAGGAGGATGTGACGCTCGCTGGCCCACTCAATCCGAAATTGTTTGTCTCCACCACCGGCACCGATTCTGACTTTGTCGTGAAGCTCATTGACGTTTATCCGCCGGAGTATCCAGAGGCCGAGGCAGCCGATGCCAAGCGCCCCAACGACCCGCAGCCGGCCAAATTCGTCATGTCCGGCTACCAGCAACTGGTGCGGGGCGAGCCCATGCGTGCCAAGTTCCGCAAGAGCTTCGAGAAGCCGGAAGCGCTGACGCCGGGCAAAGTAGAGGAGGTGTTCTTCCAAATGCCGGATGTACACCATACGTTCCGTCGCGGCCACCGCATCATGGTGCACGTGCAGAGTTCATGGTTCCCACTGGTGGACCTGAATCCGCAAACATTTGTTCGGATACCTGAGGCAAAGCCCGAGGACTTCAAGAAGGCAACGCAGCGCGTTTACCGAAACGCGGCACAGGCATCGGGCATCGAGGTGATGGTGCTGGGCAGGTAGCGGCTGGCATTTCGTTTGCTTCCGAATGTCGATCTTCAGCCATTCGGAAAACAGCACATGAACCTGATCATCCGCGAATCACGCGACGAGGATGTCGCCACGCTCGCCGGCTTCTATATCGCCAGCGTCAAAACGGAAACAGCGTCCTGGGAATACGAGCCGCCGGACCTGGCCGAATTTGCACGGCGGCGTGAAGCCGTACTGGCGGCGGGTTTTCCCTATTTCACCGCGGAGCTGGACGGCCGGCCGGTGGGCTACAGCTACGCCAGCGCATTCCGTGCGCGCATCGGCTACCGCTACGTCGTGGAAGACTCCATCTATGTGGACCCGGCGATGAAGGGCCGCGGTATCGGCAAACAACTGCTGAACGCATTGATCGATGAGTGCACACGCATGGGTTTCCGGCAGATGGTGGCCGTGATCGGCGACAGCGCCAACGCCGGCTCCATCCGGTTGCATGCGGCCTGCGGGTTCGAGCAAATCGCACTGTTCAAGGGCATCGGCTACAAGTTTGACCGCTGGCTGGACAGCGTGCAGATGCAGCGCGTACTGGGCGATGGCGCATCGACGCCGCCGGCGGAATTGTCGTTGCGAAAGCCGGACTCGCGGTAAGCTGGCGGGATGACCCCAACAACTTTCTTTGGGCGGGTTTGCTTACTGCTGCTGCTTTCGCACGCCGCGCAGGCCGCTCCCGCCGCACCGGTCGCCGCGCCAGCCGTTCCCATGGTGGTGCAGAACAAGCGGATCTTCGAAATGAAGCCCGCCGAGGTGCACCAGTTCCTCGCCGACCTGCAACGTACCGAGCCCGATCTGAAAAAGCGCGTCGCCGCGATCGCCCGCAAGAATATCGGCCAACCCTACAAGCTGTTTCTGCTGGGCGAATTTCCTTTCCAGCTGGCCGATCCCCAGCCCATGTTCGACCTTGCACACAGCGACTGCCTGGTGTTCGCCGAACACACGTACGCCATGGCGCTCTCGGGAAGTTGGGATGAATTCTTCTGGATGTTGCAACGCATCCGCTATCGGGATGGTGTGATCGGCGTGGTGACACGTAACCACTACACCGAGGCCGACTGGAATCCGGCCAACACATGGCTGGTGGCCGACATCACCGTCGAGTTGGCCGGCACACGCGTTGCGAGCTACGCCATGACCGCCGACCGCAATGAACTGCTGCGTAGCCGCTACCAATTATCGCCCGGCATCCCACCGCAGCAGGTGACGGAGACCTATGTGCCCAAAGAAATGGTGGCGGAGGTGGAAGCGAAGCTGAAAGAGGGCGACATGGTCAATGTCGTCTCGGGACGCAAGGGTGAAAAGCTGGTGAGCCACGTGGGCATGGTCGTCATCGGCCCGGGCGGCAAGCGCCACATGATCCATTCGGCCGAGCCGATGGTGCGTGAAGAGACCTTTGCCGCATTCATTCAACGCGCCGACGAGCGCGCGGCCCGCAGCCAGGCACAAGGCAAAGAGCCGCTGAGGCTCCATGGGTTCAAATTCCTGCGCCTTGCCGACGACCCTGTCGTGCCGCCGATGAAACCGCAGCCGCGCCCCGGCCGCCGCTGATTTCCTGTTCGAGCCCGCGGAATCCATGGCTTGACAATCACGACGCGTCATGTGACTAGTTAGTCACATGACGAAATCGAGGCCAAGCTCCGCAAAATCCCGTGCAACGCAGGATATCGACCTGCTCTGCAAGGCAATTGCCGATCCCACCCGCCGGGAAATTCTGGACTTGCTGGCAGATACGCCGCGGACCACGGGCGACATTGCGGAGCATTTCCCGACCACGCGTTTCGCCATCATGAAGCATCTCGGAGTGCTGGAGCGGGCCGGCCTGGTGGTGGTGACACGCGACGGACGCGAGCGCTGGAACAGTCTTAATGCAGTGCCGCTGCAGCAAATGGTTGAGCGCTGGGTGACGCCGCTGGCGGCAAGGGGTGCCGGTTCGCTGCTGGCGCTGAAGAGACATCTTGAAAAGGAGTGAGCCATGAATGCAAAGACCGAAACCGGTGTGCGCGTCGTTGAACTGCGGATCGACATCAAGGCACCGATCGACCGCGTGTGGAAGGCGCTGGTCAAGGAAACCGGCAAATGGTGGCGCCCCGATTTCTATTCACAGCCGGACGCCAAGAATTTCATCATTGAACCCAAACTGGGCGGCTGGATGTATGAGGACTGGGGAAAGGGTGAAGGCCTGATCTGGGCCACGGTCACAGGTGTCAA
>CAYSKY010000477.1:0-3311 GCA_964431425.1 uncultured Burkholderiales bacterium | reverse complement strand
GGTTGGTGTCGCCGTATTGCTCGATGTCTTCGCGGCTGATGATGATCTTCGAAGCCGTGGAGGCGCGCCGGTCTTCGTTGGAATTGCGCTGTCCGGTCACTTCGACCTTCGGCACCACCTGTTGCGTGGTGGCGGGCTTGCCGCTTGTCATAGCAGGCGCAGCCGGCCGTGCAGGGGAAGTTGGCGCGGCATCGCGCGCGGGTGCCGGTGGTGGAGCATCCTGCGCCATCAGGGCGGATGACGACAGAGCAAGGGCGATGGCGAGGCAAAGCCTGCGCGGAACGGGGGTCGGTGACATGGACATTTCAGGAAGGTGAAACGGGGGGCGGCATTGCGGCCAGCGCGTATGCTAATGGCTGGGACGTGGCTGCTCTGTATTCAAATGTAACCGGCGGCGCGGTTCTTCAAGCCCTGCTGCCGCAATCGCGGGATCATGGTGTCTGCCTGCGGGCGGAATCCCCAGCACAATGAGGCCAAGTGCCAGCATTGGCGCGGCTTTCAAGCCATTTTTGCCCCAAGAACCGCGCCAATGCTGGTGTTTGCCTTTCAAATCCAAACGCCATTCGTCTGCCCGACAGGCAACTACCTGCAAAGGGGTAATAGAATGGATTAACGGAATTCACCTGACGGGTCCGGTTGATGAAAAAAATATTATGCGTTCTGGGGATGCTGTTGCTGGCGGCGTGTTCGTCCGGCCTTGACCGAAAGGTCGATGGTTCCAGCGAAGCCAAGTTTGAAAGCAGTCTGGCCGCGATGAAAAAGGGCGCCAGGCCCGAGGACATCGCGAAGCTCGACGAGGCGCTGATGGTGCTGGCGGTGAGCGATGTCAGCATCGGCTATGAGGGTGGCATCCTTGGTGCGCTCAACAAGCTCTCGCGCGGCAAGTCACCGGAGCAGCTGGCTGATGTGTTGATGCCGCTGGTAGGGGGCAAGACCGGCCGGGAAATTGTGGCGGCCGGCCAGCAGCGCAAGCAAAAGGAGGCCGAGAAGCAGCTCGCAGCCACCGTCCGTGAGATGGCCGACCTCAACCAGGTGCGCGATGAAAGCAGCGCCAAGCGCGGCGCGTTGCAGGGCATCGAGATCCTCGAGCCGACCCTGCGCTTTTCCAGCGTCGGCCCCGAAAAAATCAGCGTGCTGGATTTCAAGGTGAAGAATGCGTCCAGCGTCGGGCTCACCTATCTTTTCATGCGCGGCACCGTCACCGAATTCGGCACCAACCGCACCCTGGTCAGCGAGGACATCAACTACAAGTTGTCCGAGTCGCCGCTGCTGCCGGGCGAGACCAAGGCGCTGCGCCTGCCGACCTCGGCGCGCGGCAAATGGAATTCGCCCGAGGTGTGGGGGAAGGACAACCTGATGTTTCGCATCGACATGATCAATGCCGAGGACCTGGGCGGCCGCAAGCTCACCACGGCGTTCACCGCCAAGGACGCGGCCCGTCTCACGACGCTTGAGGCGAACAAGCTGTCGCTGGAGAAAATGCTGGCCGCCAACTGAGGTTGCGGTCAAGCGCCGGCTAGGGGTTTTGCCTAGCGCCGGCGCTCACGTGTTTGCAGCGTGCACCGGCGCGTGGTGCCGAAGTTTCCGTCTGTTATTCTTGTGCCTTCACGATGACAAGGCACTCTTAGAAGATGCACGCGCGCCACGACGCAGACGTTGCACCCGAATCACGGCAGGGCGCCGCCATTCCAGCGGACGCCGCCGACGCAGCCGATGCGGCGCGCGAATTCGCTGCCGCCGCAAAGCACACGGCCAACGCCTTGCATGCGATTCGAGTCAACCGCTTTCTCATGGCCGCGGCCGCCTACGCCGCGGGCATCGCTCTGCTGGTGCTGGCCTACTGGGTGAAGTTGATCGAATGGCAGCCGCTGCTGTTGTGCGGCGGCGCCATCACGGCGGTCAATGCCGGCTTCTATGTCGCTTTTGCTTCGCGCTTCAATGAGCGTTTCAACGATCCCAGCCTGACCCACGCGCAGACGCTGGCCGGCATCGCCATGATCATGATGGTGGCCTACGCCTTCCAGCGCGAACGCAGCCTGGTGCTGGTGTGGTGCCTGGTGGTGTTGTTGTTCGGTGTGTTCCGCTTCAAACCACGCGAGTTCCTCACCACCACGCTGTTCATGCTGGCCGGTTACGCGCTGGTCATCAACCTGCTGATGCAGTTCCGCCCCGAAAGCGTCGATGTGTACCTTGAGTGGTATCAGTGGGCGTGGCTGGCACTGGTGCTGCCCGCCTTCGCCATGATCGGTGCACGCATCAGCGCGCTGCGCAACCGCATCCTGCGCACCAACGAGGAACTCACCAACGCACTCGCCACCATCCAGGACATGGCCACGCACGATTCGCTCACCGGCCTGCCCAACCGCGCCTCGCTGGCCGACACGCTGCAGCATGTCATCAGCCGGGCCGAGCGCGACCGCGAAAGCCTTGCGGTGTTTTTCCTGGATCTGGATCACTTCAAGGCCATCAACGACACCCTGGGCCACCCCACCGGTGACCAGCTGCTGCGCGAGATTGCGCGACGCATGCGCGACTCTATCCGCGAGAGCGATCTGGTGGCGCGCCTGGGCGGAGACGAATTCGTGGTGATGGTGGAAAACGTCACCGACCAGGAGCACCTGCGGGTGCTGGCGGGCAAGATTCTCGCCACCGTCGGTGAACCGGTGACACTGGCCGGGCACGAGGTAAAAGTCTCGGCGAGCATCGGCATCGCGTTGTTTCCGGATCATGGCCGTGACGTGTCCTCGCTGCTGGCCAACGCCGATCTCGCCATGTACCGCGCCAAGGCGCTGGGCCGCAACCGTTACAACGAATACTCGCTGGAGCTGGGCGAGAACGCGGTCGAGCGCTTCGAGATCGAGAAAGACATGCGCCGCGCACTGGAGCAGCGCGAGTTTCATCTTTACTACCAGCCCAAGATCGAATTTTCCAGCGGCCGCATGCTGGGGGTGGAGGCGCTCATCCGCTGGCATCACCCGACGCTCGGGGTGCTTTACCCGGACCGTTTCATCCGCATCGCCGAGGAAACCGGCTTCATCGTCCCGCTGGGCCAGTGGGTGATCGACCAGGCCTGCCGGCAGGTGCGGCAATGGCAGGATGCGCGCATGCCGCGCTTCTCGGTGGCGGTGAACCTGTCGGCCAACCAGCTGACCGACCAGTCGCTGGTCGGTCATGTGGCGGATGCGCTTAAGACCACCGGTGCCGACCCGGCACTCGTGGAACTTGAAATCACCGAATCGGTGGTCATGCAAAACATCGAAGAGGCCGCCAAGCTGCTGGACGCGTTGCGCGAGCTCGGTGTGCGCCTGTCC
>CAYSKY010000476.1:0-3312 GCA_964431425.1 uncultured Burkholderiales bacterium | reverse complement strand
CGACTTTGCCAATTCCGGCTACACCACGGTGGTGCTCACAGCCGTATTCAATGCCTACTTTGTGTCGGTGGTGGCCGAAAAGGCGGAGTGGGCGACCTTTGCCTGGACCGCCATACTTGCCGTCTCGTATTTGCTGGTGATGGTGGCAGGACCGATAGTCGGCGCCTATGCCGATGCGCGCGGCGCAAAGAAGCGTGTGCTGATGGTGGCCACGGCGGGCTGCATCATCACCACCGCCGCACTCTATTTCGCTGGGCCGGGTACGCTGGCGCTTGCCGCCGTCTGCATCATCGTGTCGAATTTTTGCTATGCCATCGGCGAGAACATCACCGCCGCCTTCCTGCCGGAACTGGCCCGACCCGAGGCACTGGGCAAGGTATCCGGCTGGGGATGGGCATGGGGTTATGTGGGCGGATTGGTGGCACTGGGCTTGTGTCTCGCCTGGATCATGACCGCCGACGCGCGTGGGCAGAGTTCTGCGCAGGCCGTTCCCATGACGCTCATCATCACGGCCGTGGTCTATGCGATGGGGGCCAGTGTCACGTTCATCTGGCTCAAGGAGCGCGCCAAACCCGACTTGGCGGCGCACCGCTGGGCCGATTCGCTGACGCGATTGAAGGCGACGGCACACGAAGCCTCGCGCTACCGCGACCTGCTGCTGGTGTTCCTGTGTGGAACCTGCTACCAAGCCGGCGTGGCGACGGTCATCACCCTGGCCGCCATCTATGCACAGGAGGTGATGGGCTTCAAGACCCAGGAAACGCTGATCCTGGTGCTGGTGGTCAACGTCACGGCCTGCATCGGCGCGTTTGGTTTCGGCTACGTGCAGGACATCATCGGCAAGAAAAAGGCGCTGGGCCTCACCCTGTTCGGCTGGTTCGCCATGGTGGTGTTTGCCTGGTTTGCCACTACGCCCGGTCTGTTCTGGGTAGCCGCCAACCTCGCCGGACTCTGCATGGGTTCCAGCCAGTCTGCCGGGCGGGCGCTGGTGGCGTTTTTTTCTCCGGCAGACAAAAGCGCGGAAATGTTCGGCCTTTTCGGCGTCGCCACGCGCCTTGCTGCCGTGCTGGGACCACTCACCTACGGCGTGGTGGCATGGGTATCGGGCAACAACCACCGGCTGGCCATGCTGATCACCGGCGTGTTTTTCATCGCCGCGCTATTTGTATTGGCACGAGTGGACGAATCCCGCGGACGGGCGGCGGTACAGTAGGCGGGGGCCCCTCGGCTATACTGGCGCGGTCTCGTCTCCACGCCGGTTCATGCAAAAGAATTTCTACCAGATCCTCGGTGTCGCCAACGCAGCCAGCGCGGCAACGATTGAGCAAGCCTACCGTCGCGCAGTCGACAAGATATCCGCCTCGGGCATCGAAGACCCGGACACGCTGGCCCTGCTGCGTGACGCCTACGAGACGCTCATCGACGAGCACACCCGCGCCTCCTACGACGAATCGCTGCTGAATCCGGTGCGCCCGCCAAAACTGGCCGCGGCGCCCTCCCCTTCGATTGCGGCGCCGCCCTTTGATGCCGCCGGAGACAGCGACTTCTCACCCGAACCCGCGCGCCGTTTCAGCCCGCTACTGATCCTGCTGTTCGCCGCCGGCCTCACCGTTCTGCTGGGCTGGCTGATGGCGCGTTCGGGCAAGTCGTCTGCGCCGGCCAAGGCGCCAACCGCGATGCAGCAAACCTCCACCGCCCCGGTTTCCAGTGAACCGCTGCCGGCCGATGGCAGCGGCATCATCCCGCGCAACACCGCCATCGACCCGCGCGCCCGCACGCCCGAGCAGCTGTTTTCGGAGGTTTCGCGCAGCGTGGTGAAGGTCATCGTCAGCGATGCCAACGGTGTACCGGTGGGTGGCGGCAGCGGCGTGGTCACCGGCCGCGGCGTGGTCATCACCAACTGCCACGTGGCACTGCGGGGCCCGGTGGTCAGCGTGCGCACGCCCAAGGAGTCGTTCTCGGCCGTGGTGGCCCTGGCCGACGAGACCTTTGATCTTTGCCAGCTCACCGTGGGCGATGGGTTCGATGCACCGCCTGTGGAAATCGGCGGCATGCAGTACGTGCGCCCAGGGCAGAAGGTTTACGCCATCGGTGCGCCGCAGGGGCTGGAACTGACCATGAGCGAGGGCATCGTTTCGTCGTTGCGCGAAACGCGTCTCGGTAACGTCATTCAGACCACCGCAGCCATTTCGCCCGGCTCCAGCGGCGGCGGGCTGTTCAATGTCTCCGGCCAGCTGATCGGGATCACCACCTTCCAGCACAAGACCGGGCAAAACCTCAACTTTGCGGTGCCGGCCGACTGGATTGCCAAGATGGAACCGCGCGGCGGCCCGGGCCCGGTCAGCAGCCTCAGTGACGGAAGCAGCAGCCAGACGCCGCAGGGCAATATCGGTCGTTGATCGCGCGGTTAACGCACCCGGCGGCCAGCGGCTTCGATGGCGGCGCGTGCGCGGTCAGGGTAATCGGAAATAATGCCGTCCACGCCCCACACAAGCATGCGATCCAGGTCCTTGCGCTCGTTTACCGTCCACGGGATCACGACCAGTCCCATGCCTTTCGCTTCGGCGAGCTTTTCCGGTGTGAGATCGCCAAAGTAAGGCGCCCAGGCGGCACCGCCGGCGGCCTTTACCATCCCGGGAACTGACCCGCCAAAATCCTGCGCATTCAGCCCGGCGGTCCACGCCGACCCCTCGCGGCTGCCGGCGTTGATGTTGTCCAGAAATTTCTGCTGCGCTGACAGGTAGACCGTCGGTATGTCCGGCGCCGTCGCCTGCACGACCTTCAGGGTGCGCCAATCAAAACTTTGGATGCTGACCCGGCGGTGCATGCCATGGGCGTCGATCACCGCAAGCAATGCCGAGACGAACGCCTCCGGCCCCGGCGTCTGCCCGCGCTCAAAAGGTGAGAGCTTGGTTTCGATATTGAAGCGGACCGTGCTGTTGCCCGAACCCCGCACCTGTGCAAACAGATCGGCCAGCCTTGGGAAACGCGTGCCATCCACCGAACCCTGCTGCGGATAACGCTTTGCGTAGTCGCTGCCCGGCTTGAGGCGGCCGATGTCGTATTGCTGCAGTTCGGCAAAGGTCAGTGTGTGGATCGCCGGGCCTTTTTCAGCCAGCCAGCGGCCGTCGGCATTGCGCACGATGTCGGGGTTGAGGATGGGGTCATGGCTGATGACCACCACGCCGTCACGGGTGACCGCCGTATCGAGTTCCAGCGTGGTGACGCCGATGCGCAACGCGTTGGAAAAGGCCGGCAGGGTGTTTTCCGGCATCAGGCCACGGCCGCCGCGGTGCGCCTGCAGGTCCACGC
>CAYSKY010000475.1:0-3312 GCA_964431425.1 uncultured Burkholderiales bacterium | reverse complement strand
CTTGCAGGCAGCGACCGCTTCGAGCCCGCCTCGCTGACCAAGCTGATGACGGCCTATCTCGTGTTCCAGTCCCTCAAGGACAAAAAGCTCACGCTCGCGCAAACATTGCCGGTGTCGGAGCGCGCCTGGAAGGCGGAAGGCTCGCGCATGTTCATCGACCCCAAGCAGAGCCCGACCGTCGAGCAACTGCTGCGCGGCATGATCGTGCAAAGCGGTAACGACGCCTCGATCGCGCTGGCTGAGGCCATCGGCGGCTCCGAGGATTTGTTTGCGCAACTGATGACCAAGCAGGCGCAGCGCCTTGGGATGAAGAGCACCAGCTTCATGAACGCCACCGGCCTACCGCACCCGCAACACTATTCCACCGCTGAAGATCTTGCGATCCTCGCCAACGCGCTGATCCGCGATTTCCCGGAGAACGTGGGCTATTACAAAGAACGCGAGTTCACGCACAACAAGATCACCCAGCCCAACCGAAACCGCCTGCTGTGGCTGGACCCGACTGTGGACGGTCTCAAGACCGGCCATACCGAGGCGGCCGGTTATTGCCTGATCGCCACCGCAAAACGTGGCGACGCCGACAAATCGCGGCGCCTCATTTCCGTGGTGCTGGGCACGTCATCGGACGTGGCGCGTACGCAGGAAAGCCAGAAGCTGCTCAACTACGGCTATCAGTTCTTTGACGCGCAACGTCTCTACAAAAAGAACGACCCTATCGCCACGCCGGAGATTTTCAAGGGCACGCAGAACAGCGTGAAGCTGGGCTTTGAGCGCGACATCTGGCTGACCCTGCCGAAGGACAAGTTCGCCGGCATCAAAGCCACGCTCACCACCACGCAGCCGTTGCTGGCACCGCTCACCGCCGGCCAGAAAGCGGGCGTGATGAAATTGACGCAAAATGACAAGCTGATCGCGGAAATTCCCGTTGTCGCGCTCGAAAATGTACCGGTGGCCGGCTTCCTCGGCCGCGGCTGGGATGCGATCCGATTGTTGTTCAAGTAATCCCTCTTTCAATCAGCGTCCCGGACTACACCGGGGCAAGAAAGCCACACCATGTCAGCCCCCGCACTGTGCCTCCCCACCGTCTACCTCAACGGCGAATTTCTGCCCATCGAACAGGCGAAGATTTCGCCGTTGGATCGCGGCTTCATCTTTGGCGATGGGGTTTACGAAGTCATCCCGTACTACGCCGGCCGCGGCCTGCGCGCGGTCGAGCACCTGAAGCGCCTGCAGCGCAGCCTTGATGAGCTCGACATCGCCAATCCATATTCGATGGAAAAATGGCAGTCGGTGATCAGCACGCTGATTGAAAAGAATGGCGGCGGCAATATCGCCGTCTATATCCAGGTCACCCGCGGCGTGGCCAAGCGCGACTTCCCCCCACCGGCCGGCCTCACGCAGACGGTGTTCCTGATGGCCAACACGCTGTCCACGCCCAAGCCCGAGATCTACGAGAACGGCATCACCTGCGTGTCGCTGGACGACAACCGCTGGCTGCGCTGCCACATCAAGGCAACCGCGCTGCTGGGTGCAGTGTTGCTGAAGCACGAAGGCAATCAGGCCGGCGCCGATGAGGTGGTGCTGTTTCGCGACGGCTATCTCACCGAATCGTCCGCCTCCAACATTGCGGTGGTGAAGAACGGCGTGATCCTGTGCCCACCACTGGACAACCTGATCCTCGGTGGCATCACCTATGAGCTGATGATGGAACTGGCACGCAAGGCCGGCATGCCGCTGGAAGTGCGGCGCGTGCATCGCCGCGAGGTCAAGAAGGCCGACGAGCTATGGATCATGTCTTCGACCAAGGAAGTCGTGCCCATCACGCGCCTCGACGACAAACCCGTCGGCCACGGCGACCTTGCCGGCAAGCCCGGCCCCTTGTTCAAGCAGATGAAGAAACTGTTCGAGGACTACAAGAAATCGCTGCCGGCTGCATAGGGTTCCGACGATGAGCGACCACCCCAAGAACATTGGCGAAGGCGAGGAAACGCTGCTCAGGTTTCCGACATCGTTCCCCATCAAGGCGATGGGGCGGCGTGAAGACGGCTTTGCGCAGGCCGTGCTGGAGATCATCCTCAAACACGCGCCGGATTTCGATGGTCAGACCATGGAGATGCGGCCTTCGAAGAACGGCAATTTCCTCTCGGTGACGGCCACCATCAACGCCACTTCCAAGGCGCAGCTGGACGATATTTACCGCGCGCTGACCGCGCATCCGGCCGTGCTGATGGCGCTGTAGCGCCGTCCACGCGCCGCAAATACATCGATGGCCCGCGCGCCGCTCGTGAAGAATCTGGGCGTGGTCGATTACGAATCGACCTGGCGCCGCATGCAGCAACTGAACAAGTCACACCAGAGCGGGCAGCCGGACGAGTTCTGGCTGCTGCAACACCCACCGGTATTCACGCTGGGACTTGCCGGCAAACCGGAACACCTGCTGACCCCAGGCGCTATTCCGGTGGTGAAGATCGATCGCGGCGGCCAGGTCACCTACCATGGCCCCGGTCAGCTGGTGGTGTATCTGCTGCTGGACCTGAAGGCATTGGGATACGGCGTCAAAGAACTTGTGAAACGAATCGAGCAATCGGTGGTCGATTTGCTCGCACAATACGGCGTCGACAGCCATCGTCTGGCAGGCATGCCGGGGGTATACACCAGGGCACCACGCGCGCAGCAGGATACGGGCGGTCCCTGGGCCGGGCAGGCCAAGGTCGCCGCGATCGGCCTGCGGGTGGCGAACCACGCCACCTATCATGGCCTCTCGCTCAACGTCGACATGGACACTGAGCCTTTTTCACGCATCAACCCTTGCGGCTACGAGGGGCTCGCGGTCACGCAACTGCGCGACTTCGGGGTAACGGATAATATCGACATCATCGGCGGGAAACTCGCCGCGCAACTGCAGGTCAATCTGTACAACGACCTGTCCTGAGCGCCGCTCAGGTTTGAAGAGACTGGACTCAACATGGCCGACGCCGGCGTCAAACAGAAATCCGCAGAAAAAACCGCACGCATCCCCATCAAGGTGGTGCCTGCGGAGCGACTGAAAAAACCCGAGTGGATCCGCGTCAAGGCGGGCTCGGTGTCGACGCGCTTTTACGAAATCAAGCAGACCCTGCGCGACGCCAAGCTGCACACGGTGTGCGAGGAAGCGTCCTGCCCGAACATCGGCGAGTGCTTTTCCAAGGGCACCGCCACGTTCATGATCATGGGCGACAAGTGCACGCGGCGCTGCCCGTTCTGCGACGTGGGCCACGGCCGGCCCGACCCGCTGGACGCCAACGAGCCGGCCAACCTGGCCAAGACCATCGC
>CAYSKY010000474.1:0-3315 GCA_964431425.1 uncultured Burkholderiales bacterium | reverse complement strand
GGAAAGGGTGATGGGAGGCATGCAGGAGGCGGAAATCGTGGTTTTCCAGCCAGATGGCCGCGGGTCAGCCGAGCCTGTCGCGCGCATTCCAGTCGCAGAGTGGGAAACGCTGATAAGGCTGGCGGAATCAGCGAAGCTGTAGTTTCCCGAATTCAGTTCGTCTGCGTTTCAAATCGCTTTGGCCGTATCTTTGGCGAAGCGGATGACCTTGACCATCTTGTCCTGGACCTGGACTATTTCCATGGGGTAGCCGGCGATTTTCACGGAAACCCCGGGCTCCGGAATATCCTCCAGCTGCTCCAATAGCAACCCATTGATGGTTTTGGGGCCGCCAAGCGGAAACTTGTAACCCAACTTGCGATTCAAGACGCGCAGCGGACACGACCCCTCGACGATGATGCTGCCATCCTCTTGTTTGCGGTAAAGCCCCGTGTTCATCGGCGACTGGCTGGTGAACTCGCCGACGATTTCTTCAAGAATATCCTGCAGGGTGACGAGTCCCTGAATCTCGCCATATTCGTCCACGACCAACGCCATGCGGCGCTGGTTCTCCTGAAACTGGGTAAGCTGCGCCAGCAGGCCGGTGCCTTCGGGGATGAAGTAGGGTTCTCTCATGATCTCGCGCAACGATTCCAGCTCAAGCGGATCCTTGCGGGTCGCGTTTAGCACTTTTCTAACATGAATAATGCCGGCGACATTCGACAGATCACCCTCATAGGCAACCAGCCGGGTGTGATGTGCAGTGGCAAGGGAATTCCGAATTTCTTCAATGCGGTCGCTCAGGTCGACCCCCTCGATCAGCGCGCGAGGCGTCATGGTGTCGTCCACGGTCATGTTTTCGAGGTCGAACAGGTTCACCATGATGTTGTGGTGCTTCGGCGGAATGAACTGCCCGCCCTCCAGCACCAGCGTGCGCATTTCTTCCATCGAGAGCGGCTGCACGCCTTCCTCTGGCGGCTTGACGCGCATCAGAGAAAGTATCGAGCGAACAATTGAGTTGATCACCCACATAACCGCCCGGGTCAACACAAAATTGATGATCGGGTACAGGATATAGCTCGCCACCAGCGCAATCCGCTCGGAGAAGCGCGCCCCGAACACTTTAGGCAGGATTTCGGCAAAGATCAGGATAGAGAAGGACGCCGCCGTCGTCGCGATGCCGAGGACGTACTCCCCTTCGCCCAACAAACGACGGCATATTTCAACGACCAGAATCGTCGTCGCCGAGTTGAGACGGGTATTGCCGCACCGGATGAACGACAGCATCTCCGCGGTTTTCTCGAGGAGTGCGCCCGCCATGCGGGCGCCCCGGCTGCCCTGCTTGATCAAATGCCTCAATCGGTAACGATTGAGCGCCATCATGCAGGTCTCGGACATGGAGAAAAAGCCCGAACTGAGCAGCAGCGCCACCAACGCTGCGAACAACCAGCTTATGGGAAATTCATCGGTCATCGCGTGAACTAGAAGCGCTTGAGAATGATTTCAAGCACGAACTTGCTTCCCACATACGAAAGCAACAACAGGACAAAGCCGATCAAGGTCCAGCGAATCGCGATCTTGCCGCGCCATCCAAAACGCCAGTTGCCGAACAGCAGGCCACCAAAAATCACCCAGGAGAACATGGCGAAAACGGTCTTGTATGTCACCTGGAACGCCTGGCCGAAAAGCGCCTCCGAGAAGAACACGCCACTCAGAAGCGTCAGGGTCAGAAAGATAAAAGCCGCACCCAGCAATTGGAACAGCAGGCGCTCCACCCTCAGCAGCGGCGGCATACCGTCAAATGCGGCGGGCATTTCGCCCTCATGGAGCCTGCGTTCAAGGAAAAGCATCAGCAGCGCGTGAAGGGCGGCAACGGTGAACAGGGCATAGGCCAGTATCGCCACCACGAAATGCAGCTTGAAAGCTACACCGCCGTAATTGACGATTCGTTGCGCCGGCAACAGATAGGGGAGCAAGGCGGCCGCCAGTGCAATTGGGGCCAGATACATGGCGGCCAGCTTGAGCAGGCGGTTGTCAAAGCCGATGAAAAAGTAAGCCCCCATCACCAGCCAGACGATAAGTGAAACGGCGTGAGAAAAGCCAATGTTCAACCCGTCACCGCCAAACAGTGCGTAGCCGAGTGCCGCGCCATGGGCAAGTAATCCGGCCAACAACGAAGCCCGAACAATGGCGGCTCGCCTCAGCGGGGAACCTAGTCGTTGTCCGCCTGAGGCCGAGGGGGTCGGGAGCCAGGCCGTCAGCGCGCAGAGCCCGTACAGAACCGCAGTGGTAAAATGAAGGTCAAAACCCGGCGTCTGCATGAATTATTTGTTCGCCATTTCCAGCGAGTAAGGACAGCGGTCCAGTTTACCATCCGAATCCGCCGGGACTGAATTCCCGGTGCCGTCAGAGAGGCCGGTGGCGGCCGGAAATCGCCCGCCGGTCCTCCCTGTTCGCGACGAAATCGGCAACTTAGTCACCCCAGGCAGCAACGGGCCGGCGGCAGATACCGCCAGCGCCAGCGTCACGCCTCTCAAGAACCCACGCAAAGACCATCCGTCATGCTCGACAATCTAACCAACCGCTTCGCGGGAATCGTCAAGACCCTTCGCGGCCAATCCCGATTCTCTGAAGAGAATATTGCCGCCGCGCTGCGCGACGTGCGCATGGCGCTGCTTGAGGCCGACGTTGCACTGCCGGTCGTCAAGGATTTCGTCGCGCGGATCAAGGAAAAGGCCTTGGGCGCCGAGGTCATGCAAAGCCTGACGCCCGGCCAGGCATTCATCGGGATTGTGCACGGCGAATTGATTGCCCTGATGGGTGGAGAGGTGGCGCCCGGCGGCCAGCCGGTGGTCAAGTTGCACACGCTGCCGCTGAATCTTGCTACAACCCCGCCCGCCGTCATCCTCATGGCCGGATTGCAGGGAGCCGGCAAGACCACCACTGTGGGCAAACTGGCGCGCCTGCTCAGGGAGCAGCACAAGAAAAAGGTGCTTGTCGTCAGTATTGACGTATACCGCCCGGCGGCCATCGAGCAGCTCAAACTGCTGGCCGCGCAGACGGGCGTGGATTTCTTTGCCAGCGCCGTCGGCGAAAAGCCCGTCGATATCGCTCTGGCGGCCCGCCAGTGGGCCAAGACACATTTTCATGACGTCCTGATCGTCGACTCTGCCGGCCGCCTGGCCATCGATCAGGCCCTTATGGACGAGATCAAATCGGTCCACGCCGCCATTTCCCCGGTCGAAACCCTGTTCACAGTCGATGCCATGCAGGGGCAGGACGCCGTCAATGTGGCGCGCGCATTTAACGAAGCACTGCCACTGACGGGCGTTGTAC
>CAYSKY010000473.1:1357-3319 GCA_964431425.1 uncultured Burkholderiales bacterium | reverse complement strand
GCACGCGCAGCCGTCCGCTGCCGCGCGGCGACGTGTCGCCGCTGGCCACGCTGGACCACGCGCTGGTGGGGATGCTGGAATCGATATCCGGCCAGACCCTGCCGCTGCTGCTCACCGGCAGCATCATCGCGCTTGTGTACGCCTACCTGATTCGCTTTCTCGCGGTGGCGCTACAAAGCGTTGAAGCCGGCCTCACCAAAATTACGCCCAGCATGGATGATGCGGCACGCTCACTCGGCGCCAGCGCCCCGCGGGTGGCGCTGGCGGTGCACGTCCCGTTGCTGAAAAAAAGCCTCATCACCGCGGCTCTGCTGGTGTTTGTGGATGTGATGAAAGAACTGCCTGCAACGCTGGTGTTGCGCCCGTTCAATTTCGATACGCTGGCGGTGCAGGCCTATAACCTCGCCATGGACGAGCGCCTCGCCGAAGCGTCCACTGCATCGTTATGCATCGTGGCGGTAGGACTGATCCCGGTGATCATGGCGTCCCGCGCCATCACGCGCCCGCCACCGTCGACAGGCAGCACGCAGGCCCACGCCAAATAAAAAACGCCGGGCAAACCCGGCGCTTTTTATGCATGCGGTCAACTTGGTTGCAGGGGGTTACTTCCAGCCGGCACGATCAAAGATCTGCGCAGCCGCCGCGTAGTTTTTTCCCACCATATCCATCGACAGGTTGTCGCGCTTGAAACTTCCCATCGCCTTCAACTGCGGGTTGGTGGCGGTGCCCACCACCGGATATTCGTTGTTGCCATTGGCGAAGTAGTCCTGCGCTTCGGGGCTGGCGAGATATTCCAGGAAGCGGATCGCCGCCTCGCGATTCGGCGCATGGCGCGCCACACCGGCCCCGGAGATGTTGATGTGTGCACCGCGACCGTTTGCACCGGACTGGTTGGGGAACAGCACGCCCACTTTTTCCGCCACCGCGCGCTCGTCGGCTTTTTCGGATTTCATCAGCCGCGCGAAGTAGTAGGTATTTCCCAGCGCGATATCGCATTCGCCGGCCGCCACGGCCTTGATCTGGTCGGTATCGCCGCCCTTGGGGGCACGTGCCAGGTTGGCCACCACCCCACGCGCCCATGCCTCGGCTTTTTCCGGACCGTCGGCGGCGATGATGGAGGACATCAGCGAGAGGTTGTATGGATGCATGCCGGAACGCACGCAGATCTTGCCTTTCCATTTCGGGTCCGCCAGTGATTCATAGTCGGGCAACGCCTTGGCATCCACCCTCGCCTTGGCGTAATAGATCGGCCGGGCGCGCACCGAAAAACCGAACCACGAACCATCCGCCGCACGCAGCTCGCGGGGAATTTTTTCTTCCAGCAACTTTGACTTCACCGGCTGGAACAGTCCCAGTTCCTGTGCCTTCAGCAAACGACCCATGTCGACGGTGATGACGACATCGGCCGGGCTCCGCGCGCCTTCGCTTTTCAATCGTTCGATGAGCGGATCCTCCGGCCCTTCGATACGGTTGATCTTGATTCCCGTGGCCTTTTCGAAGTTGCTGTAGAGCGCTTCGTCGGTCTGGTAATGGCGCGAAGAGTACAGGTTCAGCACTTTCTGCTGCGCCCCGGCAGAGGTGGCGGCCAGCAGCAGCGTCAGGGTGCAGGCAAGCGATTTCAGGCGGTTCATGGCAGGTCCTTGGTTTCACCGGATGGTCCGGCGGATGGCGTCCGGTTGGGCGGAACGTCACCGCCAGACAGCATGGACCAAATAGTAATGCGAATAATTCTTATTTGTCAATAGACGCCCCGCCTGCCGGATTGCTCTATACTGCCAATATGGGCAAGTTTCTGGATATACAAGACGTTAGCTTCAACTACCCGGGCGGCCGGGCGGTGACGAGCAACCTGTCTTTTTCTGTGGAAGATGGCGAAATCGGCTGTCTGCTCGGCCCCAGCGGCTGCGGCAAGACCACGATTCTGCGGCTCATCGCCGGCTTCGAGCGGCCCACCGGCGGCAC
>CAYSKY010000473.1:0-1347 GCA_964431425.1 uncultured Burkholderiales bacterium | reverse complement strand
CCCTGCGCGACCGGCCGCTCGCCGACGCATCGCATTGCCTGCCCCCGGAAGAGCGCCAGATCGGCGTGGTGTTTCAGGACTACGCGCTGTTCCCGCACTTGAGCGTCGAGAAAAACATCGCCTTCGGGTTGCGCGGCATGGAGTCCGGTGCGGCGCGCGTGCGGGTGCGTGAAATGCTGGAACTGACGCGCCTGGTTTCCGAAGCCGGCAAGTACCCCCATGAAATTTCCGGCGGCCAGCGCCAGCGTGTCGCGCTCGCACGCGCCCTCGCGCCGCGGCCGGCCATGCTGCTGCTCGATGAGCCGTTCTCCAACCTCGATGTTGAACTGCGCGAGCAACTGGGCCAGGAAGTGCGCGCGCTGCTGCGGCAGCTCTCTACACCTGCCCTGCTCGTCACCCACGACCAGCACGAAGCGTTTTCGATCGCCGACCGCATCGGCGTGATGAACCGCGGACGCATCGAGCAGTGGGACACGGCTTACAACCTGTATCACCGCCCCGCAACGCGATTTGTGGCGGACTTTGTTGGCCAGGGCGTGCTGATGCGCGGCACGGTGTTGCCGGACGACCAGATCGATACCGAACTCGGCCTGTTGCCGCACTGCCCAGGTTGCGCACTGCAACCCGGCGAGGCGGTGGAGATCCTGCTGCGGCCCGACGACATCCTTCACGACGATGCGGCCGTGAGCCAGGCGGAAGTGATGCACAAGGCATTTCGCGGGGCGGGAATTCTTTACACGCTCAAGCTGCCCAGCGGCGCGAGCGTATTGTCGCTGGTGCCCTCACACCACAATCACGAGATCGGCCAGAAAATCGGCATCAAGCTCGAAATCGATCACGTCGTGGCATTTCCGGCAGGCGACGACTGAGCCCACCTATTGCGGCCTGTGCGCCGGGTGGCCCTTGTGCGCCTTGGCGTGATCGCCTTTGCCGTCCTCATCCTTGACTGCGTCGTTCTTGCCCGCCTTGCCTGGTTTCTTCGCTTCCTCGCGGGCTTTCCTGGCTTCTTCGCGCTGCTTTTGCGCGGCCTCGCGCTTTTCCTTCAGCGCCTGCACACGCTGCTCGCGCCGGCTGGACGCTTCGGTCTTGGCGTTTTGCAGCTTCTGGCGGATTTCGCCGCGTCGCTCCTCGCGGCGCGCTTCAATGCGCTGCTGGACCTGTGCGTGGCGGCCATTGAAAAGCCCCTCGTGCCGTCCGGCGCGGAAATGCCGCGGCATTTCCTTGAGTACGCGGGGCTTGCCCGCCTTGTCATGTGACGCATAGCCGGCCTGGTTGGGCGCCACATCGGCACGACCACCCGCCGTCTGGATAAAGCTGCCGCCCTCGTTGACCTTGTCGTAGGTACCC
>CAYSKY010000472.1:0-3324 GCA_964431425.1 uncultured Burkholderiales bacterium | reverse complement strand
CCATTGCCCCGTGTACCAGAACATCGGCGGCCACGCCTACGGCTGGGTGTACCCGGGGCCGATGGGCTCGGTGCTGACCCCGACCTACGTGGGTATCGAGAATGCCGGTGACCTGCCCAACGCCGCTACCTTCTGCGGTGAATGCGCGGTAGTGTGCCCGGTGAAAATTCCGTTGCCTGACCTGATGCGCAAATGGCGCGAGCGGCAGTTTGACGGCCATTTGCGGCCGTTCAGCGAACGCTTTCCGATGCAGGTCTGGGGCTTTTTTGCGCAGCGCCCGGCGCTGTATGCGTGGAGCTCCCGCATCGGTGCGCGCATTGGTGCGTGGATGGGCGGGCGCGACAAGCTGATCCATAAACTGCCCGGCATCGACGGCTGGACCGACGGACGCGACATGCCGGCGCCGGCGGGCAAAACCTTTCGCGAGCTGTACGCCACCCGTAAGGCCGGCAAATGAGCGCACGCGACAACATCCTGGCGCGCATCCGTTCGCAGACGGGCCGGAACGGGCTTACCGGCGAAGCGGAAATCGAGGCGGTGCGGGCGCATATTGCCAAACGCGAACGCGGACCGCTGCCCTCGCTGGCGCTACACGATCCGGTGGCGCATTTCATCGCCGAGTGCGACCGACTCAAGACCACCTGTACCGAAGTGGATACCGCCGAAGGCGTGCCGGGCGAAGTGGCGCGTTACATCGCCGCCAACGCTTTGCAGCCGCGCTGCGTCGGTTGGCGCGAGTTCGCAGGCCTCGCGTGGAATGAGGCAGGCATCACCTACGACGACCGCACCGCCCATGGTGACGACCTCATCGGCCTCACCGGCTGTTTTTGCGGCATCGGTGAGACCGGCACCTTGCTGCTGCTGAGCGCACCCGCCACACCCAAGGCCACCGCGCTGCTGCCCGAAACGCACATCTGCGTCGTGCAAAAGTCGCGCATCGTCGCGACCATGGAAGATGCCTTCGCGCTGATGCGTAGCGAAACCGGCGAGCCACCACGGGCGACGTTTTTTGTTTCCGGGCCCTCACGTACGGCAGATATCGAGCAAACCATTGTGATTGGCGCGCATGGCCCCTATCGTGTGCATGTCATCCTGGTCCCGTGAGGGTGCTGCGCACATACGCGGTCGCATCCCCGCGGGGCGGGGAGCTGGCGCGCAGGCCAGCCCGTGTTCGCGGTATGCGCACACGCAGGTGTGCGCACGAAACCCCGCTCAGACCCCCTGCTCCTCGCTCCGTGCTTGCCTCCCTTCGGCAGACATCGAGCAAACCATTGTGATTGGCGCGCATGGCCCCTATCGTGTACATGTCATCCTTGTTCCCTAATGAATTGCTGCAGTTCGCGCTTTCACGGAAAACCGTAGTCCACGCGACGTACCTCCCTCTTTTCTAAAGAGGGATGGAGGGAGATTTTCGGTGGCCACCATGACGCAACTGCTGAAAATCCCCCTCAATCTCCCTTTGGGAAAGGGAGAAATGCCCGAAGGAGTGCAGGACAAAGCTGAATCCTGCGAATTTCAACGAACAACAGAAAACCATGACTCCTGAACTGATCCGCGTGGGCGGCATCCCCGTCGATTTCATCCTCTTCGCACTGACCCTGCTCGGTGTGGCGCTGTTCCATGCACACACGCTACGCGTGGCCGTCACCGGCATGGTGGTGATCGCGGCGTACAAAATTGTTTTCACGGGCTTCAAGACCGGGGCGGGCGTGGCGGGCTTTGCCGCGCACATGGGCCACGAGTGGGTGATCCTCGCCAACCTGCTCTGCCTGCTGGTGGGCTTCGCGCTGCTTTCGCGGCATTTCGAGAAAAGCCACGTGCCGGTAATCCTGCCCAAATACCTGCCCGACGACTGGAAGGGCGCGTTTGTCATGCTCGTGATGGTGTTTGTGCTCTCATCGTTCCTCGACAACATCGCGGCGGCATTGATCGGTGGCGCCATGGCACACCAGTTGTTCAAGGCCAAGGTGCACGTGGGCTATCTGGCCGCGATTGTGGCGGCCTCCAATGCCGGCGGCGCGGGCAGTGTGGTGGGTGACACCACCACCACGATGCTGTGGATCTCGGGTGTCAACCCGATGCAGGTGTTCGACGGCTATGTCGCGGCCGTTGTGGCGCTGGTGATTTGTGGTATCCCGGCGTCATTCCAGCAGCACAAATATTCGCCGATCCTCAAGCATGCTCACGCACACACACACGTGGATTGGGGGCGCGTCGGCATCGTTGCGCTGATCCTGGTGATGGCCATCGTCACCAATGTCACCGTGAATGTGAAGTTCAACCACCTCGCTGATCACTTTCCCTTCATAGGGGTGGCGGTGTGGGTGGCGATCCTGATATCCCTGCCGATCCGCCGGCCGGACTGGGAAGTGATTCCCTCGGCCTTCAAGGGCGCGATTTTCCTGCTGTCCCTGGTGACCTGCGCGTCGATGATGCCGGTAGAGGAACTGCCGGTCGCGTCCTGGCAGACAGCATTGGGCCTCGGCTTTGTGTCGTCGGTATTCGACAACATCCCGCTCACCGCGCTTGCCATCAAGCAAGGCGGCTACGACTGGGGGTTCCTTGCGTATGCGGTCGGCTTCGGCGGCTCGATGATCTGGTTCGGCTCGTCCGCCGGCGTGGCCTTGGCCAGCATGTATCCCGAGGCGCGCTCGGTGGGTAACTGGCTGAAGCAGGGCTGGCACGTGGCCGTGGCGTATGTGATCGGTTTCTTCGTGATGCTGGCCGTGCTCGGCTGGCATCCCGATGCGGCCATTCGCCGCGCGTCTGCACCTGCTGCCGGCGCCATGCCGGCCAGCGTTGTGACGGCCGTGGCGAGTGAAGCTGCAACGCATCACTGATCATCTCAATCCATGCTGCGCTGCAGCACGCGGCGGATGCAGATAAGCACTTGCAACCATTTTTTGATCCGCGCCTATTGCGTTACCCAAGTGTGGCGACTAGCATCTAGCGGTTAGACGTTGCGGCGAGCTGCACCCAATAAGCAGCGCCCGCGAGGCGGAACAGAATCAGTCGCAGTTGTTTCCACCGTATCCAGTCGCATCCCAATCAATATCGAGGAGAAAGCATGACCAAAAGACCACCACTACCGGTGCCGCAGTCGAAGTCAAACCGACCCGCCGCAAGTTCCTTGCCGGGTCCGCGGCCACCGCCGGTGCCGCCATCACCGCATTCCCGATGATCGCCAAGGCGCAGACCGGCCCAATCAGCATGCGCTGGCAGAGCACCTGGCCGTCGAAGGACATCTTCCACGAGTACGCGCTGGACTTCGCCAAGAAGGTCAATGACATGACCGGCGGCGACCTGAAAATTGAAGTGCTGCCC
>CAYSKY010000471.1:0-3325 GCA_964431425.1 uncultured Burkholderiales bacterium | reverse complement strand
CCATGGCACCGCTCAGCGAATCCACGTCGCAGGGGTGCACCACCGCGCAGCGCACTGCGGGAATGTTGGCGCCCAGCGCCAGCAGTTCCTTGAAGCGTGCATCCGGGTCAAATAGCTGGATCTGCGGCGCGCTGACCTTGGGCAGCTTCACTTTCTTGGTCGGGGCCAGCACCCGCGCGGTGCCGTGCAGCACGCGGTCGCCCTTCTGGTTCACCACCTGGCAGTCCAGTTCCACGCTTTTCTTCGCGTCGTTCTTGCTGGTGACGGTGGCCGTCACGGCCAGCGTGTCGCCAACCCGCACGGGCTTGGTGAAATGCAGTTCCTGGTCCATGTAAATCGTGCCCGGCCCGGGGAATTCGGTGCCCAGCAGCGCCGAGATCAGCGCGCCGCCCCACATGCCGTGGGCGATCACGCCGTGGAACAGGGTCTCGTTGGCGTATTCCGGATCCAGGTGGGCCGGATTGGTGTCGCCGGACACGGCCGCGAAGGCCTGGATGTCGGCCACCGACAGCGTGCGCAACAGGCGGGCGCTCTGGCCCACCGACAGTTCGTCGTAGGTGACGTTTTCGATGAATTCGGTTGGTGTGGTGGTGTTCATGATTCAGGTCCGTGATTCAAGCAGTGAAGTGATGGTGCCACGCAACAATGACGGCTGCGCGACGGATGACCCCGCGAACAACCGGGGGTTCTTGTAAGTGGCCAGCACTCCGGGAGCGGCATGCTCACGATAGCGTTTTCCGGCTTGCTGCGGTGCAAAACGCGCACGACATGTGACCTTGGTCAAATAAATGGTGCGTTGCACAACGGGTGCGGGGCGGTGGGGGCTGATTTGGGAGGGTGCGAGGACCAAAGTCCAGTATTGGCGCGGGGTTTGGGGCTGAAATGGCCGGGGAGGCGCGTGGGTGCTGGGGTTTGGGGTTCTTTCGCCGGGCTTCAGGCGATGGCTTTGAGGTCCAGCCGCGCATTAGCCAGCCGTTTGTGGGCGGCCTGCCGTTGGTGCTCCGCTTGGGCGAGAGATTTGGCTCCATTCCATCGACCTGTAGGCGCAGTTCCCGGAAAGTACGTTCCGGGTTCGGCCCCCGCTGGGAGACACCTAGCCTCCCCGGGAGAATCGCGGGCCATTCCTGAAAAACCGTCGTTCATCGCATCTGGATCGACTCCGGAGCGGTAGCCGCTGAAATTGTCGGCTCTTACAGGAGACGCAGATGAACAGACGAACATTTTCATTGACGGGCGCCGCTGCGCTTTTGCTGCTATCGGGATGTGTGGGCACCCCTGGACGCCCCCGCGATTCAGGGCATGATTTGGCTGGACGTTGGACCTTCACCGTGAACACAGGAAGGAGTGTCGTGCAGGGCGCCATGACACTGCTTGCTGAAGGAGAACAGTATCGAGGGACTCTAACGACGGATCAAGGCGACAACGTCCTCAAGGTTCGCTCGATGATTCTCAATGGGACTGAGCTGGCGATGACTGTTGACTCGCCTCAGGGGGTTGTGACCTTTAAAGGGGTTCTAAACGCGGACGCACGTTCATTCGACGGCGTTGTGACGTACCACAATGGACAGAGCTTCCCGATGTCGGGCGTCAAGCGTTAGGCCGGAGATCTCAGCGGCACTGAAGTGGAGTGGAGTCTGTGAAAGGATGGGTCTTGCAATGATGCATTGCTACGATGCAAGACCCCAACTCGTTGCGCAAAGGCTCAGCTTGCCGGTGCCCGGCATTCACAGCACAAAGAGGCCAAACTCCAGCACTGGCGCGGCCCTCAGGCCGAAAACGGCTGGAAAGGCCCGCCAGTGCTTGACTTTCTGGTTCGTAACACGCGCGCGCCGCCATGTCCCAGGCGGCGTTTGGTACAGTGCAACCCTGCCCCACGCGCCACATCCCACCTCAATCCGAGAGCCCCATGAGCAACCTGCCCGCCTGTCCCGCCTGCCAATCCGCCTACACCTACGAGGACGGCGGCCGCTACGTGTGCCCCGAGTGCGCCCATGAGTGGAGCGCGGCGGACGCACCTGCCGTCGCCTCCGACACCGGGTCTGTGCAGGACGCCAACGGCAACACGCTTGTCGACGGCGACGCCGTCATCGTGATCAAGGACCTGAAAGTGAAGGGCTCGTCACAGGTGGTGAAAGGCGGCACCCGCGTCAAAAACATCCGGCTGGTGGAGGGCGATCACAACATCGATTGCAAGGTCGACGGGATTGGTCCGATGAAGTTGAAGTCGGAGTTTGTTAGGAAGGGGTAGGGGGTGCTGGGCTTTTTGGGTGGGTTTGGGAATCGTGGCAGTCACGCCTAAGCGAGGGCTTGTCCGGAAAGTCAGGGCAGCTCAGCCTGACCCTATTTGTTTGTCGATTTAGGAATCAGCACGTGCTTCCGCGGACACAATTCGTTGGCGAAAGGGGGTCGCCTGGGGCTCATCAAGAGCTTTCACAAACGAGCGCAACTTGGAAAGCGTCTTCGTCGAGTAGATTCCAGCTTCTACAAGCTGGAGACCGCATTCAACCAGTTGCGCTATCTCCGCTTCGCTGCGGTGCTCTTTCGACAATATTGCTTCGTAGCTCAAGCGAGCTTGCTGGAGTCTCTGCTCCTGCTTGCGACAGTCGATGCAATCCACCATATTGGCCTCAAGCGGAAACTTGAGTTCCTCGTACCAATACTTCTGCTCTTCTGCAAAGAAGATGAAGTAGGTCCCGCAATTGCGACAGACGCGCTTAGCGTCAAAGTAGTGTGTGACCGGAATTGTCGCGGACAGTTGCAGCCGCGTGTCTGCAGGGATGGCCGTATTGGGAATCCGAACACCGGGCGGCGAATGCCAATGCAGGAAAATAGCCGCGTCAAACGGTTCGCTGGCCGGGTTTAGCCCAGTGATTCTGGGACCCTTCCCGTAGCGGGGATGCTCTTGGTACCCAGAATAGTCATCGACGAGTTTGGTCAAAGTTTCGCCCTGCGCGGTTTCCGACGACAGTTCCGGTAGGCATGCACACCAAGGGTCGGACTCAGTTTGTGTTTCGCTTCATTCAATTGGCCGGCACATGCAATCAGAACGCTTGAGTGAAAGGCCGAGTCTGGCCGAAAGCAGACTTCGCCAATGACACTTTGCCAGTTCTCAATATTCATTTGCTCGTCAAATCCAGTAGCGAAAGCGCTTTCAACAATTCGGCCTCGCTTGGAGCGGAAAGATAAATTTCGCGGCCCGCAAGCCATGCAACGTGGACATTCTTTGATTGCAACGTGTTCGGCTTTACGAACCTTGCGGTGCCCCAAGGGTACTGCTTGTCCATTGAGAAGAAATTATCTGGCAGGGACTCTGCCCGGTGCGTCA
>CAYSKY010000470.1:0-3334 GCA_964431425.1 uncultured Burkholderiales bacterium | reverse complement strand
GCCGTATTCGCCCAGGCTGCGCGCGAACGCCAGGCCGCGGCGCCCAACCGCTTCGCACGCATGATCGTGGGCTGGAACAGCATCCAGGAATTCATCGATGCCTCCACCTGGGACCCGAAGACCGGCCGCGGCACCTTTCCCACGCGCAATCTGCAGAGCGAGGAGCTGGGCGCCATCGCCATCGAAGTGCTGGTGAAAACCGGCACCCACGTTCCGGTCTCGCCGGACACTCCTGGCGAACAGCGCGACTCGGACGATTTTCCGCTCTGGCGGATCCGCGACACCTCCGCCGGTGGATACGGCCTGTCCTCGGAATATCCGCCGGATGCCGACCACGCGGTCGGGACACTGGTGCTGATCTGCCCGGAAGGTGAAACCCGCTGGGACCTGGGCCGCATCGTGCGCAAGTTCAAGGGGCTCGATACCAACGATGTGCGCTTTGGCGTGCAGGTCACCGGTATCGACGCCGTGCCGGTACGCCTCAAGCCGCGCCCGCCGGAAGACCAGGTGAAGTACACCGTGATGGGCCCGGCTGCGGGCCTGTTCCTGCGCCGCCCCGAAAAACAGGACCAGCAGGACATCCTGCTTATCTCCAGCGCCGTACTCGCCTACACCCGCCGCTTCGAACTCAAGACCGGGCAAAAGCGCCTCGCGCTGCACACCACGGTGCCGGTGCAAAGCGCCGGTGCCTGGGTGATGATCCAGTTCACCACCGACGACTGATACCGCGATTGCGGGGGCTGCCCGCCGCGGGGCCGAAGGTATGATCGGTTCTCCACCGCAATGGAGATCGCGATGTCCGCCAACGGAACCCTGCCCGAGGTTGTCGAGCGCAGCATCCAGGAATTTTCCGCCGCCGCGCAATCGGCTTTTGGTGCCGACCTGGTCTCGGTGGTGCTGTACGGCTCCGCAGCCGAAGGCCGGCTGCGCGCCACCTCCGACGTCAATATGCTGCTGGTGCTCAGGCGCTTTGATCAGCCCGCCGCCGACCGGATGCGTGAGCCGCTGCGGATTGCCCGCGCCGCCGTGCAGATGCACGTCATGTTTCTGCTTGAAGGTGAAATCCCCACCGCCATGGAAGCGTTCGCGGTCAAGTTCGCCGACATCAGTGCGCGCCATCGCATCATCGCCGGCGCCGATCCCTTTTCCGGGCTCAATCCATCACACGACGCGCTGGTGCGGCGCCTCAAACAGGTGTTGCTGAACCTGCAACTGCGGCTGCGTGAACGTTATGTTCTGGTGAGCCTGCGCGAGGAACAACTCGCGCTCGCGGTCGCCGAAGCCGCCGGGCCGCTGCGCAGCAGCGCGGCCTCGCTGCTGCATCTTGAGGGGGTCATTACGCCCATGCCACCGAAGGAGGCGCTGGAGCACGTGGTGAAAGCCCTCGGGGAGCCGGCGCTGGTATCGGCCCTGCCGGACATGTCCACGGCCCGCGAAACCGGTGAACTGCCGCCGGGCCGCGCCGCGCCCGTGCTACTGGCACTCATCGAAATCACCCGACGGTTGCGGGAACGCGCCGAGCGGCTGCCGTCAGGCCTGCGCGCATGAACCCGTTCCACCTTCACGGGTTCTCGTTCCTGCTGTTCTATGTTGCCGTCGGCGTGGTCACGCTTGTCTGCCTGCGCACGGTGATCCGCCGGCTGGAAACGGCCGATGTACACAAGGTGCCGCAGCTTGCCGACCCCTATCTGATCGCCTTCCTGCGTGCCGGTGCCAACGAGGCAATGCGGGTCGCCACCGTCGCGCTGCTCGATCGCAAACTGTTACTTCCGACCGGCGAGGATGTGAAAGCGAAGAACCGCCAGACACAGGAAATGGTGCAGCGACCCATCGAAAAGGCCATCCTGAAAAAGTTTCAGGCCGCGGCGGGCGCCCATGAGATTTTCAAGGATCGCGATGCCATCAAGAGCTGCGAGGGCTATCGCAAAGTACTCGCAAGCTACGGGCTCATCGCCGACAGCCGGGTGTACGGCCGGCGCGCGGCACCGGTGATGGCGGCGTTGGTGGTGCTATGCGGTGTCGCGATGGCCAAGGTCAACATTGCGCTTGCGGAAGGCCGCCACAACATCGGTTTCCTGCTGGCGCTCTCGGCCGTATTTTCGCTCGTTGCATTGTACTGGTGGTTCAAGCGCCTGACCGCACCTGGAGAACAAACCATCGAGGATTTAAAGACCCTGTTTGGGCGTCTCAAAAAGCGCAGTTCCACCCTGCCCAAGGGCGGCGAAACCAACGAACTGGCCATGCTGGCGGGCGTATTCGGCTTGTCGGCACTGTCCGCATCCGACTACCCGTTTCTGGAAAAGCTCTACCCCTCCAAGTCCAGCGACGGCAGCGGCTGCGGCTCCTCGTCCTCATGCAGTAGCGGCGGCAGCAGTTGTGGCGGCGGCTGTGGCGGCGGAGGCTGCGGTGGCTGATCTTCCGACGGAGCGCGATCGCGTCGGGCTGGGCTGGCGTGGCGAACTGGCCGCGGGCATCTTCACACATGTCGACCGCATCGACCTGCTCGAGGTGATCGCCGATGATCACTTTCGCGCGAAGCCGCGTGAGTTACGTCCGCTGGCCACGCTGGCAACGCAAGTGCCGCTCACACTGCACGGTGTGTCGATGGGACTGGCCGGCAGCGAAGCCGTCGAATCGTTTCGCCTCGACAACATGGCGCGGCTGGTGGAAGCCCTGCAACCGGAATCCTGGTCGGAGCATCTGGCCTTTGTGCGTGCCGGCGGCATCGAGATCGGCCACCTGGCCGCGCCACCACGCACGCCGGCCAATGTTGAAGCCGCGGCCCGCAATATTCGCGCGGCGGCGCGTATCGTCGGCGCCGTGCCGGTGATGGAAAACATTGCCACGCTGATCGACCCGCCCGGCAGCGCGCTGGATGAGGCGACCTGGATCGGCGCCATCCTGCAGGCGTCCGATGCCCCGCTACTGCTGGACCTGCACAACCTCTATGCCAATGCGCTCAACTTCGGCGAATCCCCGCAAAGTCTGATGCTGCGATTGCCGCTGCACCGCGTGCGTGCCGTGCATCTTTCCGGCGGCAAGTGGATCCCCGAACCGAAGGAAACCGGCCGGCAACGTCTGCTGGACGACCACGTGCACGATGTGCCTGGTGATGTATTCGAACTGCTGCAGTTGCTGGCGCAACACGCGCCTCAGCCGCTGGACGTGATCATCGAGCGCGATGGGAACTATCCGGACTTTGATTCACTGCTGGCGCAGCTGGACAAGGCGCGCGAGGCACTGCAGGCCGGGCGAGAGATTGCTGCGCGGCCGTTGCTCAAGGTCGCAGCATGAGCGCCGTTGCGCTGGAAGTCGTGTTGGCTCGGCTCTATAC
>CAYSKY010000469.1:0-3336 GCA_964431425.1 uncultured Burkholderiales bacterium | reverse complement strand
CGTGAAGCTGTCCAGCATCAGCGCCACATAGCCGGACTGTGCGAGGAATTCGCCCCACATGAGGTGGCGCTCATTCAGCTTTCCGCTCCGGGCATAGGCGCCGCCACAGCCATGCATCATCACTACCGCCGGATGCGGTCCGCTTCCTTCGGGCCGGAACACAAAGGCCACGAGCGGTGCGCTGGAACTTGAAAGCGACCCCGGCGGGATCTGGACCTTTTCCGGGGCCATCGCGCCAGCCAGCATGGACTTCGCGAACAGAACAACCAAAAGTGCCGTGGATGAAAACCGCATCGCGCCTCCCGCGCAGGACAGTGTGGAAATCATACCCCCGGTGACTGGTTAACCCTCCATGCCCCGGGTCGGCACGTGGCACCGGTTGGTTCAAAGCGGTTGGGGGCGGCGGGACAAACTGCAGTAACGCGAGGCAATTTGCACCAAAAAAAGGCCAGCGGAGATGCCGGCCTTTTGTTTGTTGGTCGCCCGCGCTGGACGCCGATTGGTACGCGCCGGCCGTTTGTGGCATGTTGCGGATTCGGCTCATGGCGGATGACACGTGACACATGACACCAATGACATTGCACACAATGGCTAACGCGGCGCGCTGGCGCTGGACCAGCTTCCTCTACGCGATGCTGGCAGTGCTGATCGCCACGTTCCCCGCCCATGCACAACCCCACGCGGCAACCGGCACCGACGTCCAGCCAGTTCCGCGCACCATTGCCATCACCGACGTCAACGTCATCGACATCGAACACGGTCGCGTGCTCGGCCCGCGAACGGTCGTGATCCGCGGCGGTCGCATTGCGGCGGTGTCGGAACCGCAGATCGCGGCGATCCCGCCCGGCGCGCTGCGCGTGGACGGGCGCGGCAAATTCCTGATCCCCGGGCTGGTGGACATGCATGTGCATCTGTTCAATCTCTCGTCCAGGCGCCCGCCCAACGACTGGGCGTTTCCGTTGTTCGTCGCCAACGGCGTCACCGCCGTGCGCGAAATGCGCAGCGATGCAGCAGGGATCGCGCAGATCCGGCAATGGCACGCCGCACGCGAGAGCGGCACTCTGATCGCGCCGCGCATCCTGGCAGCCGGCATCGTGGCGCACGGCCAGTCGCCCGAGGACGCCGTGCGGCAGGTGAACGCGGCAACGGAAGCGGGCGCCGGCTTCATCAAGGTATTTTCGGGTGTGCCCGAAGCCAACTGGCGCGCCATTCTTTCTGCTGCGCAAGCGCGTTCGCTGATCGTCGCCGGGCATGTGCCGGCAGGTGTTGGCGTGGTAACCGCGGCCACGGCCGGGCAGCGCAGCAACGAGCACTTGTTGCAGGTGTATGAAGCCTGCACCACCACCGAAAACGATTGGCTGGCCGCCCGTCGCGACCTTCGGAGCGACGCGCTGGAAGCCGCACGCGACAAACAGGAATCGGCGGTGCTGAACACGTTCGATGTGGCGGCATGCAAGCGCACCGCCACGGCACTGGCCGCGACCGGGCAGACGCAGGTGCCTACATTGGTGCTGGACAATGAAGACGCATTCGCCACAACGGGCAAGCCCGCCGCCGACCCGCGCTGGCAATCCCTGCGCGCCGACGAGCGCGAACGCTGGCAGCGTTTTATCGCGGGTTACCGGGCCAGCGACGCCGCGCTGGCGAAGCGCCGGATACCCGTGGCACGGCAAATTGTCGGCGCGCTGCACGCGGCGGGTGTGCCAATCCTTGCCGGCACCGACACGCCGATGCCCGGCGTATATCCGGGCTATTCGCTGCACGAAGAGCTGACCTTGCTTGTGGAAGCCGGGCTATCGCCAGCGGAAGCACTGAAGGCCGCCACCCTGCGGCCGGCGCAGTTCCTCGGGATCGCGATGGAGTCCGGCTCGGTGGACGCCGGCAAACGCGCGGACCTGGTGCTGCTGGATGCGGACCCCTTGCTGGACATCCGCAACACGCGGCGCATTCACGCGGTGGTGCTGGATGGGCGGTTTCTTTCGCGGCGTGATATCGATGGCTTGATACCGGCGGGGCTTACGCGGAAGCATTGAGCCACTATTCCGGCAATCGCAAACTCAAGCGCTGGCGCGGCTTTCAGGCCGAAAATGGCTGGGAAGGCGCGTCGAATGGCGATCCGCGTGTTTCCGCGCGGTGCAACTGTGCCCGCGAATTCCAGCCAAGCCAAACTGTTGCCCTGTCCCCGCCCGTGTTCATTTCGGCATCGGGTTGTCCTTGCTTTCATCGTCCCAGGTCTCGGCCAGGATCAGCAGAAGCTGCGCCGACAGGCCAAGGTCGCTGGCCCGCTCTGCGTCCGGCACGCCCGGCGCGGCGTTCTTCATCAGCAGGGCGGCGAGTTCGCCCAGGACGTCGGGAATCTCCGGGGTCATAGCTTGCCCATCACCTGCAGCATGGCCCGATCCTGGGCGTTGATCAGCCACCAGGCCGGATAGATCATGATCGGCGCCCGGTTGCCGCCCCGGCTGAAGGCGGCCGCCGAGCCCACCCAGATGCCCTGGCCCTTCACGCAGTTGAACAGGGTCCACCAGTGCAGGGCGGCGGGATCAGCCCTCAGGCCCGAGGCGCGCTCCCAGATCGCCACGGCGTCCGCGGCGGGGGCCAGTCCTCCGGCGCGGCCTGTCCGTCCGAAGGTCCAGACCGGCTGCAGGCTCCAGCCCAGGTCCTCCAGTGGGTCGCCCAGGTGGGCCATTTCCCAGTCCAGCACCCCGTGGATGTCGCCCTTGGCGTCGTAAAGGAAGTTGCCGGTCCGGTAGTCGCCGTGAACCAGGCTCAGTTTCTGCGCCGGCGGCGGCGGATTGGCGCGCAGCCAGCGGATCGCCGCGCGGGTGACCGGCAGGGGCTCGGTGGCGTCCTTGTCGATCAGCGCTTCCCAGTGGTCCAGCTCCCGCGACCAGCATGCGTCAAGGTCTGGGACGGGCAGCACGTCGGTCAGGCCGAGCGCGGTCGGGTCGGCGCGGGCGATCTCGCCCAGGATCGACCACTTCCGCTCGGCGACATGACCGTGGACCGCGTCATAGGCGCCCGAAAACAGCATCTGCGGCGCGGCCTGGTAGCCGGTAAGCTCCTCGGCGATGAAGAACGGATGGTCGAGCGCCTCGCTCGCTTCCTCCAGCCACAGCATCTCCGGCACCGGCACGGCCGAGCCATGGAAGGCGCGGTAGGCCTCGAACTCCACCCGGCGCTCTGTGTCGATCAGGCTGGCCGGCGGATCCCGGCGCAGGATCAGCCTGCGGTCCCGCGCCGTCCCGGCGTCGGTCCACGACAGCCGGAACCGGTAGGTCTCTCGCGACGCGCCGCCGGAAATGCGTTCGAGGTGGGAGACAGCGACCCCGGATG
>CAYSKY010000468.1:0-3345 GCA_964431425.1 uncultured Burkholderiales bacterium | reverse complement strand
GCGTATTGCCCACCTTGGCCAGGTTGCCGAACTGCTCAACATACTTTTCGGCCACCTTCAGGTTGGCCGCCTGCATGCCGCCTTCCGAACTCAACGCCGAAGCGACCTGACGGACCGCAGATGCCGTGGCTTCAGCAACCGTGGTCAGTGCTGTGGCTTCGCCCTGTGCCTTGTTGATCGCTGCCTGCTTCTGGCCTTCTGAGGCCAGAATGGCCGCCTGGCGCTGGCCGTCAGCAATGTTGATTTCTTCCTGCCGGATGCCTTCCGACTTGGCGATCAGCGCGCGCTTTTCCCGTTCGGCGGTGATCTGCGCTTGCATGGAGCGAAGGATCGACTCGGGCGGCGTCAAGCTCTTGATTTCGTAGCGCAATACCTTGATACCCCAGGTGCGGCCGGCCTCATCGAGGACACTGACCACCTTCTGGTTGATCTCGTCGCGCGATTCGAAGGTCTTGTCCAGTTCCATCTTGCCGACTTCTGAACGCAAGGCGGTCTGGGCCAGCTGGGAAATAGCCAGTTCATAGTCAGACGTTCCGTAGCTGGCCAGCCGCGGATCCACCACCTGGAAATAGATGATGCCGTCAACGGCCAGTTGGGTGTTGTCCTTGGTGATGCAAACCTGCTCGGCAACATCCAGCGGCACTTCCTTGAGGGAGTGGCGGTAGGCGACACGATCGATGAACGGCACGATCAGATTGAAGCCCGGTTGCAGCGAGGCGTGAAATTTGCCCAGCCGCTCCACCACCCAGGCATTCTGCTGGGGCACGATACGAACACCCTCGATGATGAGCGCGATGAAAAACGCAGCCAGGAACACGCCGATGGCAGCTCCGGGGCTCTGGGTCATGAATCCCGCGGCGGCGGCGAGGACGATGGCGACGATCATTTTTACAAACATGGGAATCTCCTTGCTTGATTGTTCTACTACGGCTGCAAATGCAGGTGCTGCGATGGACTTCATGGATGTGCGATCGGTGCGTATTGCACCGGCGGCACTGGTTTTGTTACGCAACATTGCGGCGTTACCGGTAGTCAGTGTGCCGGCCGCCGCTTTTTCGCCGGTTTTCTCCTTGGCGCAGCCAAAAATTGACCCAGAGGACTTTCCGGTCTGTTTGGCAATTTCATCCTTCAGGCCTTTCGTGATCTGATCAAGCCATTCGGATTTGCCGCCAGTCAGACCCGCCGCCGCACCGAACGCCGCCAGCGCCACCCATTTTGAGTGGGTTACGCTTTGCGCGATGAGCGCGGCGATGGCACCGCTGATCAGGCGTTGTTTCACTGCGCCGCTGGCTTCTGGCTGCCGACCACCCAGCAGTGTCCGTCCTGGGCGAGGATGTAGAGCATGGACCCTTCCTGCGTGTTGGCCGAAGCCAGGTCACCAGGCTTGATTCGCGCATCCCACTCGGTCCCGCGATAGCGCACCCGCAGCATACCTTCGGGCTGATTGACCCACCTGGCCACCAACACCGACTGGCCAACATCCAGGGCATTGCCGTCGTCACCTTCCTTTTGCTGGCCGTCGTGCCATTTCTGGACCAGCCAGGTGCCGATGCTGGCCAACACGCCCGCCGCCGCGACCTGCACCAGAAATGGTGCGCCCAGCCACGCCGCCAGCGCGCCGGCCAGGGCGCCGATGCCGAGCACCAGCAGATAAAAGGTTCCGGTCATCAGTTCGACGATAACCAGCACAAACCCAAGAATGGTCCAGATCAGGTAGTCCTGCATGATTGCCTCCAGTCAGGGGCCCAGTATTGGCAGACCCATGGAGGCCGTCAAGCGAGCGATGGACTGCGGCCTACCTGGTGCGACGAACGACGATGGGAACGGATGAGCACCTTGCGCCTTCCCGTGGCGCGATCGTTTGCCGCTCAGACCGGTCGCTTGGCCGAGATCACGCCGGTGTTGACGCCGGCAAAATTGAGTCCTCCAAACAGGCGTCCATGCTCGATTTTCACGCAGCGATCCATGATCACATCCAACCCGGCCGCGCGCGCGCGGGACGCTGCCTCGAGGTTGACTACGCCCAACTGCATCCATAGGCATTTGGCGCCGATGGCAATCGCCTCGTCGGCAAGAGCCGGTATTTCGTCCGCCTTGCGGAAACAATCAACCATATCAACCGGTTCCGGTACGTCGGCGAGACTCGGGTAACACTTCTCGCCAAGCACTTCCGCGTAGGCCGGGTTGACCGGAACAATGCGGTAGCCATGCTCCTGCAGGTACTTCGCAACAAAAAAACTTGGCCGCCACCAATTTGCCGACAAGCCGACGATGGCGACCGTGCGGTTGGTCTTGAGGATGCGGCGAAGCGTGGCGATGTCGTCCATGGCGGGTTTGGAACGTTGAGGGTGGGGCCCAGTCTGAATTGACGGGAGCATGCCAGAAATCTGCGCTGGACGGACCACTGAAAGCGCGCCTATCCTACCGAGGCACACCCCGCCCATGAAACATAAGTATTTGCTCACTGTCGTAATAGCCATTGGCTGGATTGGCAGCGCCATTGCCACCGCCGCCAATCATGGAGTTGAAGTAGCGCCGGCGAGTGCGGGGACCTATGCTGTCGCCTGCTCCAATCTGGCCATCGACAGCAACCGGCTCGCGCAATTGGGTGGTTCGATTGATGACTACTGGACTGGCAAGAACAACCACTACGTTGGCGACATCCTGCTGGAGCCGACAGCCACCCTGCACACCAATGTCCGGGTACCGGATGAAGATTTGTATCCTGGCCGCCGCAACTCCCCCGTGGAGTTCGTGGTCATCGCGTGCTACCCAACGGACCCAAACAACAGCCGCCCCGACTATGTGCTGCCCGACGGTCAGCGCATACCGCGCATGCAGCGGGCCGGACAGGGTCCGGTGTTTGCCGCCCAGCCCTGCCAATCCGGCACAGGGCCGGCGGAAGGCTGCGGGCGCTGGCCGCTGATCGCGTTTTCGCATGGCCTGGCCTCCAGTCCGGTCGACGGCAAGTCGATCGACTTTCTGGTTCGGCTGGCCAGCTACGGGTACGTGGTCGCGGCCCCCTTTCACGGAGACCCACGCTTTTCGCGGGTCCGTCTGGAAGAACTCGGGGACTTCTGGTACCTGCTTTCCAATTTTGACCACTTTGTCGAGATGCAGGCCCTGCGGCCTTTCGCGATCAAGAGCACGATCGACCTGATGCTGGCTGACCCGCAATTCGCGGCCAGCCTGGATCCCTCGCGCATTGGCGGCGTTGGCGGCAGCATGGGCGGCGCCACCATGATCTGGCTGCTGGGCGCCAAAATCACCTGCTCCTATTTCAACCTCGATTCCCGAGCCACGGTTCAAGACCCGAGGATCCGTGCCGCCGTCGGCTACGTACCC
>CAYSKY010000467.1:0-3349 GCA_964431425.1 uncultured Burkholderiales bacterium | reverse complement strand
CTTGCGACCACTGCAAATCCCTCCCGACCTCCCTTTAAGAAAGGGAGGGGTCCGAGTTTTTGCACCAGTGGAAACTCCAGTACCAGCGCGCCTCCCAGGCCAAAAACACCCCGAAAGCCGCACCAATGCTAGCGTTTCACCCCCAAGTGCAGGCTACTTCTTCCCCGCCTTCACCGCCTTCGGCTCCCTCGGCGGAAAGTGCCGGATGGCGATGCGGGTGCCGCCGCTTTCGCTGGAGACCGTCAGGCTTCGGCCGGCTTCGGGCATATCGAGCTTGTTGTCGCGCGGGCCCATGGCGTAGAAGGTCTTGACGCTGGCCAGCGTATCCATGGTTTTGTAGATGAAGCTGGTGCGCTCGCCCTTGGCGTCGGCGCAATCATCAACGGAATCGGTAAGTTGCAGCATGGCGCCGGGATAGGGCTTGAAACCCAGTCCGGCTTCGGTCTTGGGGGTGGCGATGATGCGTTTGCCCGCCGCGGATTTCTGCGCGGGCGTGGCGCCGTCGGCCTGTGCCGCCAGCGGCGCGAGCAAGGTGGCAAGTGCGATGATGAAACTGCAGGTGATGGTTCGCATGCGTGTATCCCCAATCCTTTGGTCAGACAGGCAGCGGCTGGCAGCCGCGCGGCAGCCAAGTTAACGAGCCATTGCGGCGAAGTCAACGCTGGCGGTCAGGCGGCAGGCCGGGCAGATGAATGGGGCCGGATATCCCGGTTTCCCCACGGCCAGCGCGGATTCTTGCCAAATCCTGAAAACTGTATGAATATACAGTTATGCAAGCCGATCCCGTTTCCGTACCCGCCCCAGCTGCCAGACCCGCCCCGCAGGATGTGCGCGCCCTGCTCGCGCATCCGCAGGTGTTTCGTATCGGCGACATTGGCAGCGGCAGCGGAGGTGCCCAGGAACGTGATCGCGCGGTGCCCAGCGGCTGGCCGGCACTGGACGCCGAACTCATCGGTCGTGGCTGGCCCAAGCCGGGGCTCACCGAAATCCTGTGCGATCACGTCGGCGTGGGCGAAGTCTCGCTGCTGCTCAAGGCCCTGTGCGAGGGCAGCGCACCGCAGGCGGGCCTGGAGGCACCGCACCTGTTGTGGGTGTTGCCGGTGGGGCAGCCGTGGATTCCCTATGCGCCGGGCCTGGCGCAAGCCGGCATCAGCCTTGAACACCTCGCCATCGTGCGCCCCAAATCCACCGAGGACGCGCTGTGGGCTGCCGAGCAGGGCCTGAAAAGCAAGGCCTGCCGCGGCGTGCTGCTGTGGCTGGGCGGCGGTTATTGCAGTCCGCTGTCGCTGCGGCGATTGCTGCAATCGGCCATCGCCGGCGAAGCCATCGCGTGGGTGATCCGCCCGATGGCGGCGGCCACTTCGCCCTCGCCCGCCGGCCTGCGCATCGCCCTGCGCCCGCAGGCCAACGGTGAACTGCAACTCGATTTGCTCAAACGCCGCGGCCTGCCGCCGGGCAAGGCCATCACGCTCACGCCGCGGGTGCTGGCCTGCGTGTCGCGCCGCGCCCGCGAGACCCGCACCGCACGGCTGGCACAGGGCGCGCGCCGTTCGGCCGAATGGCTGCAGAACCTCCTCACCAGCAACACCCCCGCCACGCCGCAGGTGCGCGAGCGGCCGCTGCACAGTGATCGCTAGAGCCCAGCCATGTTGTGGATTGCCATCTTCCTGCCCGAACTGTCCCTGCAATCGCATTGCCGCGGCGCGCTATCGCACCTGGCCGACCTGCCGCTGGTATTGAGCGATGGCGTGGCCAACCGCCCGCACGTACACGCGGCCAATGCCCGCGCCCGCGAGGCCGGCATCACGCCGATGATGCCGGTGGTGGCGGCGCAAGCGCGCACCGCCGAGGTGATCGTGGTGCAGCGCGACCCGGCCCGGGAGGAAGCCGCGCTCACCCAGATCACGCTGTGGCTCACGCAGTTCACGCCCATGACCTGCCGCGAGCCTGCCGGCGCCTCGCTGGAGGTCTCGACCACGCTGCGATTGTTCGGCGGCATCGCGGCCATCGCCAACCGCATCCGCACCGGTATCACCAGCCTGGGTTTTCATGCGGTGATCGGTATCGCGCCGACACCGCTGGGCGCCTACCTGCTGGCGCAGGCCTCGCATTACATGGCCGGGGTGCGCATGTGCCGTGAATCGGCGCATCTGGAGGAACGGCTGCGCGATATTCCGCTGGCACTGTTCGGCTGGCCGCACGAGGTGGTTCAGCCGCTGGCCGCACTGGGCCTCACGCGCGTACGCGACCTGCTGGCCCAGCCGCGCGCCGGGCTCAAGCGCCGCTTCGGCGATGCCATGCTGCAGGACCTTGACCGTGCACTGGGCCGCACGCCCGACCCGCGCCAGCCGCTGCTGCCGCCGGAAACCTTCTCCAGCCACATGGACCTGCTGTTCGAGATCATCGACGCCGAGCGCCTCACCATTCCCATCTGCATGCTGGTCAATGAACTGCAGGGCTTCCTGCGCGCACGCGGCGCGGCGGTGGCCGAGATCGAACTCACGCTGCATCACAGCCGCAGCCAGCGCACACCGCACCGCTTCGCCGCGCGCCAGCCCATCCGCAGCGCCGACGACTGGATGCGCCTGATCCGCGAGCGCCTCACCGCCGCCCCGCTCCCTGAAGCCGTCACCGCCTTCACCCTCGCCGCCGACAAGCTGGTGGCGTACCAGGCCGAGAGTGAAAGCTGGCTGCCCACCGCTGACAAGCGCCACGAGCAATGGCAGACCCTGCTTGCACGCATCACCTCGCGGCTCGGCGTGAAAAGCGTGTTCAGCGTGGCGGTGCGCGAGGATCACCGCCCCGAACGCGCGTGGCAGGAAGGCGCGGTGAAGCGCAATCCGGCCGCCGCCGGCAACAGTGGCGAGAAACCGCGCCCCCTGCTGCTGCTCACCGAACCCAAACCGCTGGTCACCATGAGCGGCGCCCCGCAACACCACGGCAATCTCGAACTGCTGGCCGGCCCCGAACGCATCGAAGCCGGCTGGTGGGACGGCCACCTCGTCGCCCGCGACTACTTCGTCGCCCGCAACCCGGCGCAGGAAGTGTGCTGGATCTTCTGCGATTACCGGCAGGAGAAGCGCTGGTACCTGCAGGGGTATTTCGCATGAGCGGGATGGGATTTTCGTGGGTGTACAGCCAGACGCTGAAGCAGCGCAGCGCTGCTTCACACGCCACGCACGATGCCGCCCCCTTTCCTAAAGGGGGCCAGCCCGCCGAGGTCGTTGATGCACCAAGGCTTGGGGGATTTCTCGTCCTGCAACAGGAAAGGCTGCAATACCGCCCGGCGCTCACGCAAACAGCCCGCACCTTGCGAACCCGCATGACCGACGCCGAGCAGCTCATGTGG
>CAYSKY010000466.1:0-3361 GCA_964431425.1 uncultured Burkholderiales bacterium | reverse complement strand
CCCTAGCCCTTATCAGCGATAGCGCCGCCCCCCGCCTCCTCGGCAGCACCCTCATCGCCCTCGCCACCTCCCGCCTCTTCATCATCGGCCACGACGCCTGCCACCAAAGCCTCACGCCATCCCGGCCGCTGAACCGCATTCTCGGCCGCCTGTGTTTCCTGCCCACGCTCACGCCCTACTCAATGTGGGAGGTCGGGCATAACGTGGCGCACCACGGTTACACCAACCTGCGAGGGCATGACTATGTGTGGGAGCCGGTGACGCCGGCGCAGTACGCTGCGATGCCCGCGTGGCGGCGCGCGCTGGAGCGGTTCTATCGCGGCGGCATGGGCTTCTGGTTGTATTACCTGATCGAGATGTGGTGGAAGCGGCTCTTCTTTCCATCGCGCAGCTATGTGCCGGTGCGCCGGCCGGTGTTCCTGCGCGATTGCCTGTTGGTCGCTGGCTTTGCAGTGTTGTGGATCGGCGTGACGATTGGCTATGCGCTGTGGGCCCAGGCCAGTGTGTTCGCGGCGTTGAGCTTTGGTGTGGTGCTGCCCTACCTGCTCTGGAACGGCTGCATCGGCTTTGTCACCTATTGCCAGCACACGCATCCGGACATCGCCTGGTACGCCAGCAAGACGGAATGGTCGGCGGCGAAGGCATATATATCTGCCACCGCGCATCCCCAGTTCTCGCTGCCGCTGGGCGGCTTGTTTCACTGGATCTTCGAACATCCGGCGCATCACCTGGATATGTCGATTCCGTTATACCACCTGCGTGCGGCGCAGGCGGTGTTGCAGCGCGAATGCGGTGATTTGCTCGTGGCCACCCATCTCACGTGGGCCAACTACTGGCGCAATGCTCTGGCCTGCGGCGCATACGACTTCGATCGCAAGGTGTGGGTGCCACTCGCGAAGTGAGTCCTACCTGCAATGGTGGGGCGATGCCATTCGCGTTTTGATAACTTGTCAGTGTGGTGATGCGTGTTGGTGACGTTGCAGTGAATGCGCATCACATCCCTGCCAACTCTCGACCATCGCGAAACAACATGGACCCGCTGCACCTGCTGTATGCCTTCGTGCTTGCTGTCATCAATTTCCCGATCGTGTACTTCGTCGGGCGACGGGTGGCACGACAGAACGTCAAGCGTGTTTATGCACCGGTGGCGGACGCCGACCAGCTCGCCCGCGAAAAAAGGAACTCCATCACCACCACACCGGTGCACGCGCTCATTCTTTGCGCGCTGCTGTTCAGCGGCGCGTTGAAACCCGCGGCGGAGTCGGTGTGGCTGGTGGCGCAATCGTTCGTCATCACGTTGCTGTGGACGGAAGTGTGGCACTACTTCTCGCATCGCGCCATGCATCACCGTAGGCTGCTGTTCATCCACCGTGAGCACCACCTCTCGTTCATCACCAATCCCTGGACCTCGGTGTCGTTTTCGTTCCTGGAGAAATTCATTTTCTCGGCGGGAATTCTCGGCTTCATGGCGGCGTTGTCGCACGTGGCACCGGTCTCGGTGACCGGCATATTTGCCTACTACCTGCTGTACTTTTTTACCAACACATTGGGCCACGCCAATGTGGAGATTCGCGCACCGGGCTATCGCCGCTCGCTGATGGGCAAGGTGTTTGTCTCGCCGGCGTACCACGCCATGCATCACGCCCGATACGTCAACAACTACGGTCTGCTTACGCCCTGGCTGGACAACCTGTTCGACACCGCGTGGAAAGACTACGACCAGGTACAGACGCGCGCCGCCGCCGGCTCACCGCTTGCCCGGCTGGGCGAGCGGCTGGATATCAGTTCACCTGCCGCCTGAGCCGCGCATACCGGGTTTCCTTTTTTTGTCCCTCAATCTCAAAACGGTGATCAGCATGCTTCGCATCAAGCGCGTCCACAGCGAAACCCTGCGCGATGAGGTGTACGCCCTGCGCTACCGCGCCTACCGGCGCGAGGATGCCATCGACCCCACTCCCGCCGAGCGCTTCGAAGACAAATACGACGCGCAACCCAATCACATCCTGTGGGCACTCACTGAGCACGAGCGGGTCATCGGCAGTATCCGCACGACGTGGTATCAGCCGGGCGAGCCGTGGTCGATTCCGGAAATGGATGGCTACGGTGAGGACGTATCGCGCATCGTGCCGCCTGGCGCGAACTGTTTCAGCGGCAGTCGCTTTGTGACGGACCCGGACTACGCCAATCGTTCCAGCTTGTTTGCAATGCTGCTGTTGCGCTATCACCTCACCGCATTTGAGCGCGCGGACTATGCGCTGGCGGCGGTGCGCACCAACCACCTTCCCTTCTACCGCCGCGTGCTGCGGTTGGAACGCGCGTCGGACGGGCGGCCGTATCCCGGTTTGAAATCGATCATGTACCTCACCGCCTGCCAGTTCCAGCACAACATCAATGACGTCTACGCGCGTACGCCGTTTCTGCGACAAAAGGGTTACGAACGCATGCTGCGCGATGACCGCTATCGCGATGTCTGGGAAGTGGGGTTGCCCATTGAGGATGCGGCAATCAACTGATCAGCCCGCATAGCATGGCCAAACTCAAGCACCGGCGCGCCTCCCAGGCCATTTTTGCCCTGGAAGCCGCGCCAATGCTGGACTTTCAATATCCGACCGCATGCCCGTCCTTGCGATGGTCGCTGCCGGCCACGTAGCCATCCTCGCCCAGTGACCAGATCAGCTGCGCGCCGCCGAAGGCAAAGTTGACGGCTTCGGCCGGGGCGATCTTGTGGCCGCGTTGCGCGAGGGCTTCGACGGCCTGTGCGTTGAAGCCGGTTTCGAGGCCGATGGAAAAGTCGGTATTCACAATCCAGCGCGGCGCGTCGGAGGCGGCCTGCGGGTTCTGGTGGTAATCAATCATGCGCATCACCATCTGTGCGTGGCCCTGCGGCTGCATGTGGCCGCCCATGACACCAAAGCTCATCAGCGGCCGGTTCTGCCGGTCAGTGAGGAAGCCGGGGATGATGGTCTGGTACGGGCGCTTGTTCGGTGCGACCTGGTTCGGGTGGCCCGGCGTACGCACAAATCCATGGCCGCGATTCTGCAGCGAGATGCCGGTACCCGGCACCACCACGCCCGAGCCGAAGCCCATGTAGTTGGATTGGATGAAGCTCACCATCATGCCGTTGGCATCGGCCGTGGTGAGGTACACCGTGCCGCCGTGCGGCGGGATGCCGAACACCGGATTGCCGGCGCGCTGCATGTCGATGAGTTTGGCGCGCCCCGCCAGGTAGCCCTTGTCCAGGAGTGCCGAGACCGGCACATCCATGAAGGTCGGATCGGCGATGTAGCGATACGCATCGGCAAAGGCAAGCTTCATGGCTTCGATCTGCAGGTGCACGCTGTCGGGAGAATCGACCGGCATC
>CAYSKY010000465.1:1800-3363 GCA_964431425.1 uncultured Burkholderiales bacterium | reverse complement strand
CTTCAGCTCGCTGGCGGACAATGCGTTGTTTATTTCCTGCATCGCCCTGATCCAGATGCTGCACGGGCCGAGCTGGATGACGCCGATGGTGAAGTGGGGGTTTGCGGTTTCGTATGTTGTCTTGGCAGCCTTCGTCGGCGCGTTTGCCGATGCGCTCCCAAAGGGGCGGGTGATGTTTATCACCAACACGATCAAGATCGTCGGTTGTTTCACAATTTTCTTTTACGATTTCCTGCACCTGCCGGGCAACACCGAATTCTGGGTGGTATTCGTCGGCTACATGGTCGTCGGCATCGGCGCGGCCATGTACTCCCCCGCAAAGTACGGCATCCTCACCGAGTTGCTACCACCGGAGCAGCTGGTAAAGGGCAACGGCTGGATCGAGGGTCTGACCGTGGTTTCGATCATTTTGGGCACCGTACTCGGTGGCGCGCTCATCAGCCCGAAAATTTCCGCATGGCTGTTGTCCATCGACATGCCACTAGTCGAAACCGGTGTGGATACCGCCCCGGAGGCGGCCATTCTGGTGATCGCGGTGTTCTATGCCATTGCCGCCATCTTCAATCTCAACATCCCCGATACCGGCGCACGCTACCCGCAGCAGCAGACCAGCCCGGTCAAGCTGATGAGCCATTTCTGGGGTTGTGTTGAAACACTTTGGAAAGACAAGCTCGGGCAGATATCGCTGGCGGTGACCACGCTGTTCTGGGGCGCCGGCGCCACGCTGCAACTGGTGGTGCTGGAGTGGGGCAAGGCCCACCTGGGCCTGCGGCTGGACCAGGCCTCGATGCTGATGGGCGTAGCCAGTGTCGGCACGATCGTCGGTGCCGTTGTCGCCGGGCGCTACATGACCCTGCGCAACGCGCTGACCGTGCTGCCGTTCGGCATCGCGATGGGCTTTGCCGTGATGTTTATGCCGCTCACCCGTGACATGCTGCTGGTATGCGCGCTATTGGTTGTGGTCGGCGGGCTGGGGGGATTCTTTGTGGTGCCGATGAACGCGCTGCTGCAGCACCGCGGCCACGTGCTGCTGTCCGCCGGACATTCCATCGCCGTGCAGAACTTCAACGAACAACTGAACATCCTGCTGATGGTGGCGATTTATTCGCTGATGCTGTCGCTGAGCCTTTCGATCAACATGATCATCGTGTTGTTCGGCGGCTTTGTCGCCGGCATGATGGTGTTGATCATGATGTGGAACCGCGAGAACCACCGGCGTGACCCCAATCTGGACAGGCTGATCGGCGCGGAAAAGAGCGAGCACGGCTCCTCTGTCCATAGCCGCATCCAGTAGCAAAACTCAAGCACCCGCGCGGCTCTTCAGGCATTTTTGGCCTGTAAGGCGCGCCAATGCTGGACTTCGGCCTTAGCTACATGACCACCGGTGCATCCGGCTGCTCATTCCTGGCATCGCCGCTCGGCGGGAAATAGTGCGCGAGTTCGGCGCTGATCTTTTCGATGCCGGTCAGACTGCCCGCCAGAAAATCGCCGCGCCGGTAGCGTAATTCGATCTCCCGGCAGATGGCGCGCCAGCGTTCATCGCCCACCTCACGGTGGATGCCG
>CAYSKY010000465.1:0-1790 GCA_964431425.1 uncultured Burkholderiales bacterium | reverse complement strand
CCACCTTGCGGTCCGCCAGCAACACATATAGCAGCACACCGTTGTTGTGCTCGGTGTCCCAGACGCGCAGCATTGAAAACACATCGATGGCGCGCTGCCGCGAGGTGGTGCCGGCCCACAACTGGCCGGAGGTCAGTTCCGCCTCGACCACAAAGCGTACCTGGCCGCGATGCTGCTTTTCACCGGCCGTCACCGCCGCGCTGATGGCATCCAGCGTGGCCTGCGGGAACCGCGCACGCACCAGCAGCGGTGACATCCAGACGTGGCGGAAAAAGCGTTTGAGAAATTGCATGTCGTGCCGTCCCTACCAGTCGCCCGAGGCGCCGCCGCCGTCGAATCCGCCACCACCGCCGCTGAAACTGTCGGATGAGCCGCCACCGCCGCTCCATCCGCCCGATGAGCCGCCGCCCATGGACCATCCTCCGCCGCCACCCCGCAGATTGCGGAAACTGGCCGTCCCCATCAGCAGCGCGACTACAAAGATGATCGCGGCAGCCGCAATCGGAAACAGCAGGCCGCCTGCCAGCCACCACGCGGCGGCACCGGTGATGCCGCCGGTGGCGGTGGCACCCAGAAAACGACCGAGCAGCGTGCGCAGCATGGGGCCAACCACCAGGGCCGCGACCATCGCGAGAATGAAGAACGTCTCGTAGTTAATCCCGCCGGCTACTGCTTTTTTTTTCGACGGCGGCGGTGGCAGGGCTTCCCCCTGCAACAATGCGATGATCTTGTCGACGCCCTGCTCGATGCCGCCGGGGAAATCGCCGGCCCGAAACCGCGGCGCGACGATCTCGCTGATGATGCGTTTGGACATCGCATCGGTCAGCGTGCCCTGCAACCCCGGGCCGGTGAGGATCTGCAACTTGCGGTCGCCCTTGGCGATGACAAACAGTACGCCGTCATCCACGCCCTTGCGCCCGAGCTTCCAGGCCTCGCCGACGCGGATGGCGTAATCGAAGATGGCCTCGGGCTGGGTGGTGGGCACAATCAGGACTGCAACCTGGGCACCCTTTTGCGCTTCGAAGGCGCGCAGCTTGCCTTCAATGCGTGCCTCGTCGGCGGCGGAGAGGGTGCCGGTCTGGTCGGTGACGCGCGCCTTGAGCGGCGGCACCGGCAACGGGTCCCCCTCGGCGGCAGACGCCGGCATGGCCAGCAATGCCAGTCACGCCGTCATTACCGCAAGGGTGCGCGTCAGCCAAGGCCGCGCCACGAAGGCCACTGCCCTCTCCCGGTCAGGAATGGTGGATTACTTCGCGGGTGCGGGCGCAGGAGCAGCCGGGGCCGGAGCCGGTGCCGGCTTGGCACCAAAGTCCACCTACGGCGCCACCGAGATGGCCTTCTCGTTTTCCACTGCGAACTGCGGTTTCACCGAATAGCTGAACAGCATGGCCGTCAGGTTGGTCGGGAACTGGCGTGTGAGCACGTTGTAGGACTCGATAGTCTCGGTATAACGCTTGCGCGCCACCGTGATACGGTTCTCGGTGCCTTCCAGCTGAGACTGCAATTCACGGAAGTTGGCGTCCGACTTCAGTTGCGGATAGTTTTCCGACACCACCAGCAAACGCGACAGCGCACTGGTCAGGTCCCCCTGCGCCTTCTGGAAGTTCTGCATGGCCTGCGGATTGGTCAATACGCTTTCGTCAAGCTTCATCTGGCCGACGCGGGAGCGCGCCTCGGTCACGCCGAGCAGCACGTCCTTTTCCTGCTGGGCATAGCCCTGCACGGTGGCCACCAGGTTCGGGATGAGGTCGGACCGGCGCTGGTACTGGTTCAGTACCTCGGCCCAGGAC
>CAYSKY010000464.1:0-3371 GCA_964431425.1 uncultured Burkholderiales bacterium | reverse complement strand
GTCCCTGCCGCTAGGGCCCAGATCGGGCGCGGGGTTCACAAGGGCACGTAATCCTGCCAGCAGGTCTTCCACCGTTCGGTATTGTCTGTCAAGCGACTGCGCTTCCGCATGTGCCAATGCTTCGAAGCGGTTTTGGGCATCGACTTCAGCCTGTTTCCAGCTTTGATAGGCTGTGACAATGGTCGATAGCAACAGTGCCGCGACGATCAACCAGGGTCGTTCGAACTTTCGGGGCTTGGGTGCTGTCTGCTGTTCGGCAGGCGATTGGGGGCTCTCCATTGTGCAAGGTTACCCCAACCGTGCGTCGGACAAAAGTACGCGGACGTCACCGCCAATCGACATGTAGTCAAAAATAAGCATACAATTCAATGAGTTTTGAAATTTTCTCAGAAACCCGATGAACATTGTTTTGGCATTCCCGAGGTTCTGGCGCTCCGCCGGTGCCGCCGCGCTGACGGCGGGCCTGTTGCTGGGCGCGCCTGCGGCCGAGGCCAACATTTATTCGTTCAAGGATGAGAACGGCGTCACCCACTTTACAAACATGCCGCACCTCGACAGGCGCTACAAGCTTGTCTACCGCATCCCCACGACAGGAAATCTGCGTCCAAATGCCTGGTCGCCGGGGGGGCCCAGCAGCATCGAGATTTCGCGGCTCATCCCGATCATCAACGATGCGGCGCGGATCAATGGCGTCGATCCACGGCTGATACATGCCGTGATTCGTGCGGAATCGGGTTACAACGCGAATGCGGTATCCCCCAAAGGCGCCATCGGCCTGATGCAACTTATTCCCGCCACCGCGCAGCGCTACGGGGTCCAGGACATCTATGACCCGGTGCAAAATGTCTCCGGAGGTGTGCGCTATCTGCGCGACTTGCTGAACATGTTCAACGGCAACCTCGAACTCGCCATAGCTGGCTACAACGCCGGTGAAAATGCAGTCGTTCGGGCCGGCAACCGGATTCCGCCTTACCCGGAAACCCGAGCCTATGTGCCCAAAGTGATGAGTTTCTATCGCAGCCCGGACCTCAACCGGTTCTAGACTCAGCCAGGAACGGTCATTGGCGTAAGGTTGCTTACAAATCAGTAACTTAGCAAAACGTTCCGCTAAGCCGGAACATCAGGCGAAAGCTGCGCCTCCAGAAATGAGACCTGATCCTTGAGCAGCAATTTGCGCTTTTTGAAGCGCTTCAATTGCAGTTCGTCATGAACCGGGGCCGATACCAGCACATTGATGGCGAGATCCAGGTCGCGATGTTCCTGCTTGAGTTCAATGATGCGGCGCTCAATGGCTTCGGCGCTCTCTGCATTCATGGGATTTCCTCCAGACGGTTCTTCCAATATAACGCCGGCGGGGCAACTTGCACAGTGTGTCAGACCTTGTAACATTGATTGATTTTTTCACCTGCGCAGTGTCAAATGGGCCGGTTCCGAGGGGGATTGGGCTGGCCCAGTAATCACAACAAAAGCGATACCAGGGAAACGGATACTCGCAATGCAAGTCAGGCGCAACGACTTTGACGTAACTAATCGCATCCAGACCACCGATCCGGTGGCCGTGCAGCGCGAGATTGCGCGCCTTTTCCGCCTGCTGTACCCCGGTGCGGCCCACACCTCGATGGATCACGCTTTTGCCGATATCGCGCGCATCTACAAGGGCGATTATCCCGGCTACCTTGCGTGCGACACTGCCTATCACGATGTCCAGCACGTAATGGACGTAACGCTGGCCATGGCAAGGCTGATGGATGGCTACGAACGCTCGCGTCGCGATACACCGGCGCTGGGTGTGCGCTTTTTCCAGCTTGGCATCGTCGCCGCCCTGTTCCACGACGTCGGCTACATTCGCAGCACGCGCGATACCACCGCCCGCAATGGAGCCGAATACACGCTCAAGCACGTCTCAAGGGGAGGTACGTTCCTGCGCGAGTACATGCCGCAGATCGGTATGGCGGAAATGGCAGAGGCTGCGGCCGAACTGATTCACTTCACCGGCTTTGAGAAGCGGGTCGCGGACATCTTGATTGAAGACCCTCTGCTGCGCCTGCTTGGTAGCCTGCTCGGGTCGGCCGATATCATCGCGCAGATGTCGGACCGTTGTTATCTCGAAAAATGCCGGGACCGCCTGTATCCGGAATTTGTGGCTGGCGGTATCGCGGTGAAAAGCTCCATTGCCGGCCGGGAGGTGGTGTTCGAGTCCGGCGACGATCTGGTAAGGAAAACGCCGGCGTTTTTTGATTCGGCGGTCAACCGCCTCGAATACGATCTCGGTGGCGCCTACAACTACGCGGCCACCCATTTCGGCGGGTTCAATCTTTATATGCACGCCGCCACCAAGAATGTGCACTTTGCCAAGCAGATCAGCAGCAGCCCGGATTATTCGCTGCGCCGGACCCCCCCCGAGTCCGTTACTGGATACGCGCAATAGCCGTCGTCCCCACATCAGATTTGCGCTGAATCAAATCGCAAGTCTTTGAAATGCGCGATCGTGCCTGTACCATGCCTTTCACACGTTGAGCCCTGTCTCAACCGGGCGTTTATGTCCGGTTGAGCAAAAAAGGGGCCGTTCCGCTCCGCTTATCCCCGTCCCAAGGAGGAGTCTGTTGAAGCCGACTGACATACGCAGTCCTGATCACTTCCACAAGGTTGTCGATTGCCAATGGGCCTGCCCGGCTCATACCCCGGTACCTGAATACATACGATTGATCGCCGCGGGCCGCTACAGCGATGCCTACATGATCAATTGGAAGTCCAATGTATTCCCGGGCGTACTCGGTAGAACCTGTGACCGCCCCTGTGAGCCGGCCTGCCGGCGCGGGAGGGTGGAGGAGGAAAACCTTGCCAAGCCGGAACCGGTCGCCATCTGCCGGCTGAAGCGTGTCGCCGCTGACAACAAGGACGATGTAAGCGGGCGCATGCCGCAGGCCCCCTTCAAGAAAAACGGCAAGCGGGTGGCCTGTGTCGGCGCCGGCCCCGCCTCGCTGACGGTGGCGCGCGACCTGGCGCCGCTGGGCTATGACGTAACGGTGTTTGATGCCGACAACCGCGCTGGCGGCATGATCCGCAGCCAGATTCCGCGTTTCCGCCTGCCCGAGGAGGTGATCGATGAAGAGACCGGTTACATCCTGAACCTTGGCGTCACGTTCAGGTCCGGCACACGGGTGGAAAGCCTGCGCAAGCTGATGGCCGAAAACTACGATGCGATTCTTGTCGGCACCGGTGCGCCGCGCGGCCGCGATCTGGATATTCCGGGCCGCAAGGAAGCCGCCGCCAACATTCACATCGGTATCGACTGGTTGTCATCGGTATCGTTTGGACACATCGACAAGATCGGCAAGCGCGTCATCGTGCTCGGCGGCGGCAACACCGCC
>CAYSKY010000463.1:0-3376 GCA_964431425.1 uncultured Burkholderiales bacterium | reverse complement strand
GCATGCGCACTTCTTCGATGGGCAGATTCAGCGTCGTGCTCTGACGCTCCGCCTCCGCAGAAAAGTTGAGGCTGAGAAGGACCCCGGCAATACCGCCCATGCCCACCAGTCCCGCCGCCTTCATTTTGTTGCTCAAGGTGTTGCTCATGCCTGCCTCATTTCTGACTGCTTTATTTCTATTTCGCCACCCACTTCATGGGATCGAAGGGTTTTCCCTCGTGGCGGAGCTCAAAATATACACCCGATTCCGAGGCGCCGCCCGATGCGCCGGCCGATGCAATGGTCTCGCCGGCGCGAGCTGAATCGCCCACCTGCTTGAGCAGGCTTTCGTTGTTTCCGTACACACTCATGTAGCCGCCACCGTGATCGATGACCAGCAAATTTCCGTAGCCGCGATACCAGTCGGCGAACACCACCTGACCGTCGGCGACGGCATTGACGGCGTTTCCGGTCTTTGCCTTGATCAGCAGGCCCGTCCAGGTCACACCGCCTTCCTCTCTTGGGCTGCCAAAGCGTCCCTGAAGTTCCCCTCGAACGGGTAACTTGAGTTTTCCCTTTAGCGATGCAAATGCCTGCCCGGCGGCAGAGCCGTCAGCGGCGGAATCCACCTGCTCGCCCTTGCGGGCCACGTTGCCACGCTCGGGTTTGCGCTCTTCGCGGTTGCGTGCGATGGCTTTGGCAATTTGGTCGATGAGCTTGGTGAGACGATCTTCATCGCGCTTCAGGCGCCCGATTTCCTTGCGCCCCTTGGCGATGTCGGCCCTCACCTTTGTGACGAGTTTCTGGCGGGCGGACCGTTCAGCCTGGAGTGCAGTCCGCAATTTGCGTTGCTCGGCCGCATTCTCGGCCAACTCGGCCTGCTTGGCCCGATTGGCGGCATCAAGTTCGGCCAGTTCCTCCGCATTGCGCTTCAGGCTATTGATCAGGCCGGCCCGGGTTCGTGAGATATACCCGAAGTACTGCATTTGGCGCTCGACTTCTGCCGCGTCCCTGCCCTCCAATAGCAGTCTCAACGCATCATTGCTGCCGTACATGTACTGGTGCCGGACCAGGCGATCCAGTAGTTCCTGCTGTTTGGTTGTATCACCCCGGTTCGCTTCGGTTTTGCGCCGGATCTCGGCCAGAGCCTGGCCGATTTCGGCTTGCTCCCGACCCAGAGCAACCACTTTGCGATTGACTTCGCTGATGGCTTTTTCCGAGACCCGCAAGGCATCAGCGGCTTCGCTGCGCGATTCCTCGCTTTTGGAAAGGTCGCGCTGCAGCGACTCGATCCGCTGGCGCAATTGGTCGAGTTCGGACTTCTTGTCGGCATGGGCCGGATCGCTGAGGATTGCCGTCAGGCAGGCGACCGCCCATGCAAATTGGCGCAGGCGGGGGCTCAGCTTCCGCCAAAGCGGGGTCACGCCTTTGCTCGCCCCTGCGCTGCGACCGCGGCCTGCGCGGCAGCGACTGCTTCGGCGTCGCCGAGGTAGTAGCTGCGAATGGGTACCAGATCATCGGTCAACTCATAGACGAGCGGCACGGCGGTCGGAATATTCAGGCCGACAATGTCTGCTTCGGATATGCCATCAAGGTGCTTGATCAGCGCGCGCAGGCTATTGCCGTGGGCGGCGATCATCACCCGTTTCCCCGCACGGATCTGCGGTGCGATCTCAATCTGCCAGTAAGGCACAACACGCTCAACCGTGTCTTTCAGGCATTCGGTCAGCGGGAGTTCTTCCGCGAGCAGCCCGGCATAACGGATGTCCTGCGAAGGATGGCGCGGGTCGCTGGCTTCGAGTGCGGGTGGGGGTACGTCGTAGCTGCGGCGCCACAGCATGACTTGCTGCTCACCGAATTTTGTCGCTGTTTCGGCCTTGTTCAGCCCCTGTAGTGCGCCGTAATGCCGTTCGTTAAGCCGCCAGTGCTTGATCACCGGGAGCCACCGCCGGTCCAGCTCTTCTTGCGCAATCCAAAGCGTCCGGATCGCCCGGGTGAGGAGCGAGGTGTACGCGAGGTCAAAATCCAATCCGGCGGCTTTCAGTGTCTGGCCCGCGCGCTTCGCCTCTTCCACGCCTTTGTCAGTCAGGCCGACGTCAACCCAGCCGGTGAATCGGTTTTCAAGGTTCCACGCGCTTTCACCGTGGCGCATCAAAACAAGTTTTTTCATGATTTGGGTAGTGATCAGATTGCTTGCGGTAACGGCATACGCGCGCCTGCCGGGGCAGAGAATTTCCCGGCCGGGGGGACTTGATGCCAACTTATTGGTAAAATATCAGGTTTTCAGCGGCTTGCTGGACCAAACTGGCGATTTTCGCCAGACGGAACTGGCAAAACGCAACCTGGACTCAAACACGTCATGACGGAATTCATTTCACAAAATATCATGCTGGTCGCCCTGTTTATCATCAGCGGCGGCATGGTGGTGTGGCCCTCCATTGCCAAGCTGGCCGGTGGCGGACGCGAAATCGGCATGCTGGAGGCGACGCGCCTTATGAACACCGGCAACGCGCTGGTGCTTGATATCCGGGACACCGGCGAGTTCAATGGCGGGCGCATTCCAAAATCCAAGAACATCCCGCTCTCGGAGATAGCAAAGCGCGTTGATGAAATCGCCAAGTTCAAGGATAAGCCTGTAATTGTCGCCTGCCGCAGCAACACGCGGGCAGGATCGGCGGTCAAGCTGCTCAAGCAGCAGGGCTTCGCGGACGTTTACCAGTTGGACGGCGGTTTTCTGGCCTGGCAGCAGGCCAGCCTCCCGGTTGAGAAATAGTCCGGGCCATGGCCAAAGTGTTGATGTATTCAACCGGTGTTTGTCCGTACTGCCAGATGGCGGAGCGCTTGCTTAAATCGAAGGGCGTGGTTGATATTGAAAAGATCCGTATTGACCTGGACCCGGACAAGCGTGACGAAATGATGTCGCGCACCGGGCGCCGCACCGTGCCGCAGATTTACATCGGCGAGCAGCATATCGGCGGATTTGACGACCTTTCCGCGCTGGACCGCGCGGGGGGGCTGAATCCGCTGCTTGATCCGCCGACCAATTATATTTTCACCAGCAGAAACACGTAACTTAATCCAAGGAACTTCCATGACTGACGCCGTCGACCAAACCCAACCCTTTTTCTCCATCGAGAAGATCTATGTGAAAGATCTGTCGCTGGAAATTCCGAACGCCCCGCAGATTTTTCTGGAGCGCAACCCGCCCCAGGTCGACGTCCAGTTGCACCACATCTCCACCAAGGTTGACGAGGGTGTTTATCAGACCGAACTGACGCTGACCATCACCGCCAAGGTCGCTGACAAGACCATGTTCCTGGTGGAAGCCAACCAGGCCGGCATTTTTGCGATTCGCAATGTGCCTGAGCAGGAAATGGCGCAGATTCTCGGTATTGGC